>JAGGVN010000078.1 GCA_021158005.1 Candidatus Aerophobota bacterium
CCTCCTGTAATAGGAGATTCATCAACAACCAAGACCTTTCCAGTTTTTTTAACAGAATTAACAATAGTCTCCTTATCAAGAGGGACCAAGGTTCGAGGATCAATTACCTCTATACTTACCCTATCTCTTAGTTCTTCTGCGACATCCAGAGCATGTTTTACCATCCAGGAAGTAGCGATTAAGGTTATATCTTTTCCTTCTCTTTTTATGGCAGCTTTCCCGAAGGGAATCGTGTATTCATGCTTGGGAACTTCACCTTTTTGAATATAGAGTTGTTTATGCTCAAAAAAAAGGACTGGATTTCTGTCTTGGATAGCTGTTTTGAGGAGTCCCTTGGCATCATAAGGATCAGAAGGTATGACAATTTTTAATCCTGGAATGTTTACAAATAAGGAATGAAGAGTCTGAGAGTGCTGACAACCTCCTCCATACCATTCCGTCCCTTCAGGGGTTCTAATGGTTAAAGGAAGGTCTAACTCACCATTAGAAAGGTAGATCATCTTAGCTGCTTGGTTTACAATTTGGTCCATTCCTATAAGAATAAAATCCACGAACATTATCTCAGCTACAGGTTTCATTCCTCTAAGAGCTGCTCCTATAGCTGCTCCAATGATTGCTGCTTCAGAAATAGGGGTATTTCTTACTCTTTCTGGGCCAAATTCTTCCAAGAGCCCTCTACAAACGCCAAATCCATATCTAGTAATATCCTCTCCCATAACAAAAACGTCCCTATCTTTATACATTTCCTCTTTTAAAGCTGCTCTTAAAGCCTCAACACCTGTAAGTTCAGGCATTAGTTTTTCTCCTGATACACATATTGATAAGCCATCTCAACAGAAGGTTCCTCACTTTCTTCAGCAAATTGCACAGCTTCCTCTACTTCTTCCCGAGCTTCCTTTATTATCCTCTCAACCTCTATTTGAGAAAGAACTCCTTCTGAGAGGAGTTGAGTCTGAAAGATCCTAACTGGATCATAAGTTTCTCGCCATTTTTCTTCTTCTCCCTTTGGTCTATAAGCACCTAGATCTCCTGCTGAATGCCCTGTTAAACGGTAGACTACACACTCAATTAAAGTGGGCCCTTTATACCTACGGGCTCTCTCGACAGCCTCTTTTACAGTTTTATATACTTTTATTACATCCGTTCCATCAATAGTTACCCCTGGCATACCATAACTAATTGCCCGATCTGAAATTTTTTTTATTTTTTGATGTTCCTCTCTCTTGGTAGCCTCCGCATATTGATTATTTTCACATATAAAGACAACTGGTAGATTCCACAGGGCAGCCATATTTAGTCCTTCATGAAATAGGCCTATATTAGTAGCTCCATCTCCAAAAAAGCTTAAGGTAACCACTCCATCTTTTCTTATTTGACTGGCAAGGGCAGAACCTACAGCTAAGCAAATATTCCCTCCCACAATCCCACTAGCAACCATCATCCCTCTTTTTACATCAACAAGATACATACCTCCACTTTTTCCACAATTTGTTCCCGTAACTTTTCCATAGAACTCGGCCATAATTTTTTTTGCAGGGGTTCCCCGAGCTAAATAATGACCATGGCCACGATGATTAGAAAATACAATATCTTTTTTAGAAATAGCTCTTATTGCTCCTACCGCTACAGCTTCCTGTCCCTGACAGGTCTGAAGATGTCCATTTAACTTTCCTTCTCGATAGATTTGCTGAGCTCTATCTTCGAATTCTCGAATTCTCACCATATCCTTAAACATTTCGACCTTTTCTTCTCTACTTATATTCATCTCTTCTATCCCTTTATATAGAAATTTCAGCTTTCCAAACTGCTGCCACAACAGCTGAGATCATAACGGTGCCTTTGACAATCTCTTGAGGATAATGAGGGACTCCTGCTATAGTAAGTCCATTACTCAATGTCCCCATTATTAATACACCAATTAGAGTTCCAAGTATATTTGCCTTGCCTGGTTTAATAGTAGTCATACCTAAAAATACCGATGCCAGTCCCTCCATTAAGAACTCACCGCCTGCTGTTGGTTGTCCTGAACCAAGGCGACCCATTAGAATAATTCCTGCAAGCGCAGCCAAAGAACTACAGATGACCAGACCCATAAAGCGATAACGCTCTACATCTATTCCGGATAAAGAAGCGACTGTTTTGTTTCCTCCAATTGCATAAATATACCGACCTGTTTTCGTCTTATTAAGTAAAATATAGGTAAGAAAAATGACTATCACCATTATATATATAGGAGTAGGAACAGGTCCAATGTAACCAGAGCCCCAGAATGTGAAACTCTCGGGTAAAGTCTTATAAATAGCTAATCCCTTGGTCCAGGTGAGTGATATACCTGAACAAACAGTCATCATCCCCAGGGTCACTATTAGAGAGGGTATGCCAACCTTTGTGATTAACAGCCCATTTATACATCCAATTAAAATTCCTGTTCCAAGAGCTGCAAGTATCCCTATATAGGTTGGTATTCCACTGGTTATTAGACTCACTGCAACTATTCCAGCTAATCCAGCTAATTTACCTACTGAGAGGTCCCAGTCTCCGGCAATTATACAAATAGTAAGTCCGCAGGTAACTATGGATAACATTGATATCTGGCGCAGTAGGTTTATCACATTATAGGGGGTGAGAAAACCAGGGGCAAGAAAAGAGAAAAATATAAATAATACTATATAAGCAAATACAGTCGCATATCTTTCTATAATCAAAGAAAGAGTTTTTACCCTCTTATTGTGATTTTGCATTATGTAACCTCCTATTTGTTTTCCACCCTGAAAGCAGACTCCAGAACTTGCTCTTGCGTTATATTTTCTCCAGAAAGAACATCTACTATCCTTCCTTCTCTCATAATGTAGATCCTATCACTTAAAGCAATAAGTTCGGGTAAATCTGAGGATACAAGAATAATTCCAGCCTTTTCTTTAACCAACTTATTCATAAATTTATATATCTCGACTTTACTACCAACATCTATTCCTTCTGTGGGCTCATCGAAAATGAAAATTTTTCCTTTCCCAAAGCTCCATTTTCCAAACGAAAGCTTTTGTTTATTCCCTCCGCTTAAATTCTTCGCCTCAGTATAGATACTCGGTGTTTCAATGTTCAACTTTTGGACAATTTCTCTGGCCTTTTTCTCTTCCTTATCAAAGTTAATAAAATTAAAATTACAAAAATCATCTAAGTGCGATAAAGTCAAATTTTCCTTTACACTAAAGGACTCGATTATGCCTTTCTCCCGTCTTTCTTCAGGAACAAGGTAAAGTCCATTTTTTATCGCCTCCTTCACAGATCTAATTTCGACTTTTTGTCCATTAAGATAGATTTCTCCACTTCGTTTTTCTTTGGCCCCAAATATGGTTTCCATAAGTTCCGTACGTCCAGAGCCAACCATTCCAGCAAAGCCAACAACTTCACCCTCTCTTACTTCAAAATTTATGTCATCAAGAAAATCGGTTGATAATCCTTTCACTTCAAGAAGAGGTTTACCTATCGGTATCTTCTGTTTAGGATATTGAGATTTAATATCCCGGTTAATCATCATTCTGATTAAATCAGTTTTATTAACAGAAGAGGTTGGGGCAGTTCCAACTTTTTTTCCATTTCTCAAAACTGTGATCCGATCTGTAATTTCGAACACTTCGTCCAAATGATGAGAAACAAAAATTATAGCTATACCCTTTTTCTTAAATTTTTTTAAAAGATTGAATAATATCTTAACCTCTTCTATAGTCAAAGAGGCCGTTGGCTCGTCTAAAATCAGTATTTTGGGTTGGAGGTTTATCGCACGCAAAATTTCTATTATTTTCCGTTCTGCTGCCCCTAAATACTTCACTTCTTGATAAAGATCTATATCTACAGAAAGACCTACATCACGGAGAAGATCACGGGTTTTTACCTCCAATTCACGGAATTTAATGAAATTAAACTTTGTTAGTTCCCGACCAAGGAAGATGTTCTCGATAGCATTAAAATAAGGGATTATGTTCATCTCTTGATGAACTGTTCCTATCCCCCAATCAATTGCCTCTCTTGGATTGTTAAAAAAAACCTTTTCTCCTTCTAAAAAGACTTCACCTCTTGTAGGTTGTAAGGCACCATCTATAATCTTGAGCAATGTGGTTTTTCCCGCACCATTCTCTCCTACAAGACCATGAATTTCACCTTTCCTTAAATCAAAATTAACATTATCTAGAGCTCTAACTCCAGGAAAATCCTTTGTTATTGCCCTCATTTCCAGTATTATTTTTTTATCTGTTTTATTATTCATTTTTTTATTTAAGATACACGGGATCCAGTCTTTTACATCTGGATCCCGTGTAGTAAAATCCTCTTCTACTTATTTTTCCCAAGGATATGGCCAAGGTAATTTTCCCTCGGGTGGTACATTTGTTGGATCTATTAAAGGTGTATCAACATATATCCTGTGTCCCCTTGGAATTACTTTATCTGGAGAAATCCCCTTCACTTCTATCTTATCAATCAATTCCAAGGTTATCGAGGCAAAATAAGAAAACTTCTGAGCAACAGTTGCTACGAAAGGATCCTCAGGATTCCTGATATGTCTGTAGGCATGGGGATGTCCATCTGCACCCACAATGAACATATCCTTTCTTGTAAAACCTCTTTCCATAATAGCTTTAGCTGCTGCATCGGCTAAATCGTCCCATCCACACCAAACTGCGTCTATTTCATTACCATATCGAGTAAGATAATCCTCCATTGCTCTTCTTGCATCCTCGTAGAAGCTTTCATATCTTACATCAAAGTGCCCTAAAAGCTTTATTTCAGGATTTTCCTTAAGTACTGGATCGAGAGTTTCTCTTCTTTTTCTTACTCCGTGATGTTGGTTCATACCTATAGAGACGATTTTTCCTTTATGACCCAGTCTGTCAGCGAGATAAGCTCCCATCTTTGCCCCAATCACATAATTGTTACTGGTAACATCCACCATAATACCAGGAACATAACCTGAATCAATAGCATAAATTGGAACACCAGCTCTTTCAGCTGTCTTTATCGCTTCCTTGCAGGCCCTTAGGTCCGCCATAGCCACAGTTACAACATCTACTCCTCTAGCAATATAGTTCTCAATCTGATCCGCTAATGCATTGGAAGATCCTTTAGCATCTGCTGTATATAGTGTCCAGTGATACTTTTCTTTACAAAGTTTTTCCATTGCTTCCATAACCCTTTGTTGAGAAAAACAAGCTGCATTCCCGGTTACATGGCCAATAGTTAAGGCAGAAACAACTGTTCCACTAAAACTAAGAATAATTAAACTAACCACTACTCCTATAAATAATCGTTTTCTCACTTTTATCCTCCTTAAAAATAAATTTACCTTTTCTTAATTTTTTACTTTGTTTTTAAACCACCTCCTTTTCTTCTTATTTGAACATAATTCACTCATTTTTTAGCGACCTTAGCTACCACACCAGGACACTTATCCACATGTCCACCAAAAGCAAAAGAAGCTAAAAAGATAACATCGTTCTTTATTTGAAGAACTTCCTGAAGAGCTACTACAGTGTACTGCAAACAATAATGATACTCTTTCTCATATTGAAATGCCAACTGATAAGCTCTTTCTGTTAACCCCCCTCTTTTCTTTTATTCATACTTGCATCTTTACCAAATACTCAGCCACCCTTTTATTAGTTACAAGCATATTTATATATCTTCCACGCAATGCACCAAGGATGGCATCTACTTTCTCTTCGCCATTCGCCACTCCTATTACATTGGGAATAAGCTTTAATTCCTTCAACCCCAGGCCTATTCTCTTGTTATCTAAAGAGAACTCACAAATATTTCCTTGAATATCATAAAAGTTAGTACAAATATCCCCCACTGCGCCTTTCTCAGCTAACTCAGCAAATTCCTTAGCTGAGAAATACCCTCTTTTTACCATAGTTGAATTTGGCTTAGGAATTCCTATACCTACTACTGCTATATCAGCTGATTTGCCTTTTTCAATGACAGTTTTAATGCTTTCTTCTTTCTCAAGGGCTTTCTTTACTACAGGGTTATTAACAATTACGGGAGCATTTAATATATAATATCTTCCACCAAAAGCTTCACTTATTCGTCTTGCTATCTCATTTGAGTGAATATCCCTACCCTTATCATCTATTCCTCCTACGAGAGGAACAACCTCTATATTTAAATGAAACGAAGGATTTAATGCTTTAGCTACTTCTGCTAAAGTAGTACCCCAAGAGACAGCGACTATATCTTTTTCTCGAACTCTTCTTTGTAAAAGCAAAGCTGCTGCTTTTGCTACTTTTTTCTTAATAATTTCTGCAGAATCTATCCCTTCATCTGAAACTACCACTGCTTCTTTTAGCTTAAAAGCTCGCTCAAGCTTCTCTTCCAGTGAACTCCAACGATCTCCAGGTTCCTTAATATGAAAGGTTATTATACCTCTCTTCCGTCCCTCTTTAAGCAAACGAGAAACAGCTGATTTAGAGATCCTTAGGTTATCAGCAATCTCATTCTGGGACAAATCATCCAGATAATACATCCTACATATCTTGGCTATTAAGTGATAATCATTTTTCATTTCTTGATTAATTTTTTTAAATTTGCATAAAATTTCATTATTTGAATATATTGTAATATAATGATAAAATTTGTCAATAATGAAAATTTAGTCATTATAAAAATTTAGTTGACAAATTTTTGGTTTAAAAGACACGGCTCTCGCTAATAATAAAACAAATAAGCTATTGACCGTTATCTTAAATGTCAACTAAATACCTCAATCACACTAAAATCAACGAAATAAACTCCAGTGAAACCCCTCCAGATCATTAATAGAGAATAGATCACCCTTAATCAGAGCTACATTCAAAGTAGGAAAAAATTGCTCGCCGGGGTAAAACACTCCTCCAATAAACTCTATGAAAAATATAGGGCAATTTAACAACATAAAAACATTTCTCTTCAAGTATATGCCAATCAGATCAAGGAAGAATTAAAAGTGTTATTTTTCTTATTTTCAACTTTTGAAATCCTCTATTAGAAAGAGCTTTCTGATGAGGGGGTGTATCATTTTTTGGTCTGGTATTTTTTATGGTAGGAGATGTCTTTGGCCCCCGCAGCAGACTCATAGCTTACTCACCGAGAGAACCACTTACTAAAATTTACATAGCAGGGCCATCCTTTCTTCCAGAAAAACTATGTAAAAATTCCTATAGGTTAGCTGTAAAATGCTCTATCCTTTATATTATCTTTCAATGAGTTTCAACTAAGTTGTTAGAAGTAAATAATCTACTAAAATACTAAACTCCTATGGAAGTATCGTATATTTTTAAGGATCCTCTATTTTGAATAATTTTTGTTTCCCATTCACCAGAAGATTCGTTCTCTCTATAAAATTCATACCTAACAAGATCTTAATTGGTGCAGGATCTGGTATCTCATGTATAACAACAGGTAAATTTTCAATTTTAATATTACCAACCTCCAATCGGTCTAAGATCCTCACAGAAGGTTTAATAAGTCCAGAAGCTGTTACCAATTCAATTTTTGGACGCTTTTTCCATACTCCAAGCTCCAGAAAATCAGCAACTTCTGCTGGTATAACAGTAAAAGCAGCTCCTGTATCGATCAGAGCATCCTCAAAAGTGTTAAACTTTTTGCCCTCCAATTTAACCCTTACAATTAACCGACCTTGTACAATCTCCATTTTAGTCACTTAAAATAAAAATCCATACCTTTTTTCCTTTTCTGTTGGGGAATAGAAAACATAAACACCACTTAAGTTTCTCTCTTTTAGCACCTTATAAATGTCCCTATGATTTTCAGAGGTAGTTACGATCTTGCCTTTCTTTATGCCTATCCACCTACCCACATTCTCACTCTTTATCTTTTCAATTATTTTATCTTCCATTTGTATCTCCTGTTTATTTTTCTCACTATAAATATAAAACTCTTCTCCCTTAAGTCAATTCCAATGCCTCGAATGAGAAAAGGTTTGGATCGATTCGGGGGCTATCCTTATCCAAAAAATATATTAAGAACCCTCATAAGTAGCTATAAACATGTCCACCCTTTATATTTCTCTCAGTCCAAGTTTTAACTAAAAATTGTCTTTATAATTATGATAAATATATAAAATTTAATTGACATTTGATAAGATGCTTATTGACAAAAGACCAAATATCCACTATTATCAAACCTTGTTATGGGCAAGATAAGATATCCTGAACCTGTTAAACTAATAGCTGGAATGCTATTTGCAGAGGAGGATATTTTTACCATAGTAAAGAACAGACTAATAAATAAATACGGAGAAATTGATTTTGA
>JAGGVN010000014.1 GCA_021158005.1 Candidatus Aerophobota bacterium
AAACCACTGGAAACAAAGCTTTTCCGGGAAGGTGGGGGAGTAGGATTTTGTCCCTAAGCCAGAAGACCTGTCTATTCTTATAAATTAATCTTCTTTTGCGCCTCACAAAAGAAGTAATTTTTTATTAGATGCAGCTATTGTTGCAAAATGAAGATGAAGTAATCTTAAAAAGAGAGGAGTCTCGATGGGAAAAATTATTTTCATTACAGGAGGAGTAAGAAGCGGAAAGAGTAGTTATGCTGTAGAATTAGCTAAAAAAATGAAAAAAGAAGTCATTTTTTTAGCTACAGGAGGCGCTAAGGACGAGGAAATGAAAGAGCGAATAAAATCACATATAAAGAAGAGACCTTCCTCCTGGAAAACAATTGAAGAAGAAAAGAATATTATTCCTATCTTTTCACAGATTAAATCTCCCCATAAAGTAATTATCATAGATTGCCTAACTCTTCTTATTTCTAATCTTCTTTTAGAACATTACAGTGAAAAATTTATAATTAACTATATAGAGGAGATAATAAAAATTATTCTAAAGAGTCCTCATACTGTTATAATTGTCTCTAATGAGGTTGGATGGGGAGTAGTCCCTGAGAGTGCGTTAGGAAGAAAATTTAGAGATATTTTAGGTAAGAGCAATCAGATTATGACAAAATACGCCCAGAGAGTATATTTAATGATTTCAGGGATAGCCATTAAACTTAAAGGAGAACAAAAAGATGCAGAGATTAAATAAGATAATAAATAAGATTAAAAAAGTTGATTATTCTTTAGGAGAGAAGACTCAAAAAAGACTTGATAATCTTACTAAACCCCAAGGAAGCCTGGGACGCTTAGAAGAACTGGCTAAACAGATAGTAGAAATTACCGAAAATGAAACTCCTCCGATTAAAGATAAGGTTATATTTACTCTGGCAGGAGACCATGGCGTTACGGAAGAAGGAGTAAGTATTTATCCAAAAGAGGTGACCGCTCAAATGGTTTATAACTTTTTAAAGGGCGGCGCAGGAATAAATGTGTTAGCCAGACATATAGGAGCAAGAATTGTTATAGTTGATATGGGAGTGGCCTCTGATCTAAAACCACATCGACAATTAGTAATAAAGAAGATAAATTACGGCACTAAAAATATGGCAAAGGGTCCAGCAATGTCAAGAAAAGAAGCAATTAAATCCATAGAAAAGGGAATAGAAGTATTTGAAGAAGAATTCAAGAAAGGTATAGATGTGATAGGAACAGGAGATATGGGTATTGGGAATACTACCTCCTCCAGCGCTATAGCTTCTGTAATAACCGGTAAATCTGTAGAAGATATGACCGGCAGGGGAACTGGTGTAGATGATAATACCTTATCCCACAAAATTGAGGTAATTAAAAAAGCCCTCAGGGTGAATAAACCAGATAGAGAAAATGCTATAGATGTTTTATCCAAAGTTGGCGGGTTTGAGATAGGAGGGCTTGCGGGAGTAATCTTAGGAGCAGCTTCTAAGAGAATTCCGGTGGTAATAGATGGATTTATTTCGGGGGCATCGGCATTAATAGCTTACCAATTAGAACCAAAAGTAAAAAATTACCTTATTGCCGCTCACTGTTCGGCGGAAAAGGGCCATAAAATAATCCTCAATTATATAGGTCTCGATCCCCTGTTAAATTTAAACCTGCGTCTTGGAGAAGGAACAGGTGCCGCTCTGGGAATAGGCATTATTGAAGTTAGTATTAAAATTCTAACTGAAATGGCTACCTTTCAGAGCGCATCTGTGTCTAAAAGGATTAAGCGGTGAAAAAATTCTTAATTGCTCTCCAATTTTTGACTATAATCCCTTTAAGAAAGAGTATAAAAATAGAGGAAAAAGATTTATCTAATTCCCTAATTTTTTTCCCTATAATAGGGTTAATTATAGGAATATTTCTAATTTTAATTAATTACCTTATTTCTTCTTTCCTTTCTCCTTTAGTAGTGAATACCTTAATAATCATCATCTGGATCGGGATGAGTGGAGCTCTTCACTTAGATGGATTCTGTGATACTATTGATGGACTTTATGGAGGGCAAAGGCAATAAGTAGGTTTGAGGTTCTTTTGCACTCATATTGCGTTCCTAATACCATTTAGCACTTCTTTTAAAGGAGAAACATCAAACCATTTTCTCTCTGTTAATTCATTCGTGTATGCTTTATAGATATTTGAAATAGAGTTTGCTAATTCCTTCGGAAGGGGAGAAGGCAAACTCCTCACCAGCACTTTCCAGTTATACCTATCTTGCTTTTTAGCAAATTCAACATCTTTATACCAACTTGTTTTACGGTAAAATATCCTTGCTATTTCTTTGCTTACGGGCATTCCTTCATAAGTAAATCTACATTCATCCAAAGTTCCGAGTGCGTCAACAAGTATGAGATTTCTTTTTTCATCAAACCCAAACTCTACTTTGCCGTCTTCATTGAATAAGCCGATTCTTTTAGTTTCCCTGGTAATAAGCTCGTTCACTGTTAAAGTTATCCTTTTTATTTCTTCAATCTCATCCTCGGTTAGATTGCAAATCTTTCTTGCTTCTTCCCAACTTATGTATCTATCTGTTACTTCAAGTTTTGTGGAGACATCAAGTATTGGTTCATCTAAAACTTGCCCGGCCGCAGGCATTTCCTTCAATCCTATATCTTCCAGTTTTAAACTACCCTCCCTCAGTCGCCTAAAGACAGAAGACCCTTCTGGTAATGAATTTCTGTATATTATCTCCAAGGGTATGAGGAAATTCCCTTTCTCTTTTTGGAAAATGGAATAATCATAAGTATTACCCTGGTTTTTAGGTTTTATTACTCTGAGAAGTTTGAACTCCATAACATTCCGCGGCTCTTTTAACTCATCCGATCTTTTACTTTTCCCATCCTCCACTATTCCCATGTAATGCGTCTTTATCCTTGATCCTTCAAGTTTTTCAAAGAAATATGCCGTTGCTATACAGATTGCCTTGCCTTTTCCCGTGATATGATCAGGCATCTCACCCCAGTCAAATACTGAATATCTGTCTGAAAAGATAAAACGCCCAACTCCTGCTTTATCGTTTTGCGGTTCCCTCAAAACGACTAAATCCTTCACACTACCCATTTCACTTTACCTCTTTATCAGCTTCCTCTATTTCTCTTCTCTTTTTCTCTTGATATTCTCTTATTTTCTGCTCAATTTCTTTATTTTTTATCGCAAGAATTTTTGCCGAGGCAATTGCTGCCTGCTCCGGGTCTAACACCACCATAGGACATACCCCGGAAGGCATTCTCAGGCTTGAGAATATATCAGCACCTGCGAATTTATCACTGTAAGGCGGGCAGGCAATTACAGGTTTAACAACATTAGCATCTACAAAACCGCTTAATGCATTGCTTCTTCCTGCCACTGTAACGAATACAACATCTTCACCTTCATACTCTTTGATGATCTCCAGCACCTTAAGCGGCACTTTATGTGCTGAGGCTATCCTCAAAGTGCTTTCAATTCCTAATTTGCTTAAAACATCTTTAATCTTTTTTGACCACGCAAGATCGCTTTTTGAACCCATCATTATCACAACTTTCATACTTCCCCTCCAAAGATTTATGTTACCTAACGTCTCCAGCATAGGCAAAGTTTCCGGTAGGGAAATTTGGATGAACAAAGTGAACCGTATAGCCCCCCTTAAATATGAGCTGAAAAAAATGAGAGCGAGGAGACGATGCGTTCTGGCCTGAAGCCGCTATTAAATAATCCCGTTTTTATTCGGTATTTCTCACACAATCTTTTTGATATTCTTTTAATGAAGCAAAAAAGATTCTGTATAAACTCTTATACTTTGGCACACAACTTTTCTCCCTTTCTCAATCTTTTCTGAATTTTTTCACTTGTCAACCCCCCTGTTACGTTAAAGCTTAAATTCCCGCTTTTAGAGAATTTTTAAGCGAAAATTAACAATACTTCTGAATTTGAACCTCACGTAAAAGCTTAAATGTCCTATTTGATAAAGGGGAATTCTTGAACAAATTCACCCTTGTAAAAGGTTCTGATCTTTTCCCCAGGATGAATATGTAGCTCCACCTTAGCTTTAGGAGTTATTGATCTTCTATTTTTTGCTAAATTATAAGCGGCTCCATTGTAGCTGAAGGTATTATCCTTCTTAAGAGATCTTTTCTCTATAAGACAGAATATATCATCAAGATTTATATCTTTAGGAAGAGGACGAAACTTCATCCTTCCCTCTTGGATTGCTCTTTGAAATCTTTTGTTCGGTGTCTCTTTTATTCCCTCGTGGAATCTATTGTTGTAAAATTCAATAAACTCCTGAAATTTTTTATCGAGTTCAAATAGAGAGAGGTTCTCAAATTCGTATTCTCTGCAAAACCAGGATTGAAAGAACTGAAACCATTTCTCTATCTTTCCTGTAGCTCTGGCATTTCCCGGAAGATGGGTTAAAAGTGTAGAGTCTATCTTTAAAAGAGTATGCTTTATCTGAGTTATAATCTCATCTGGGGTAATTATAACCGTTTGATACATAGATGGCTTTCTGGGACTAAACTTAAACTTGCTATCGCAGTCAGTATAGGCCACTTCAAAGACACCTTACTTCTCCATCGCTTCTCTTAGGACAAGCATATTGTTATAGACATTATCGCTTTCAAAGAGGTGTCCAGCGAGGATCTTTCTGGAGTAATCATCTAAACAAACTATGCAATAGATAAGTCTTTTTCCTAAATAAAAGAACCAGCTCTTTGAAGATGAGGTACCCAGCTGAACAAGTTCCCCTATGTTCTCCATCTCAAATCTCTTTGCTGGCCTGAATCTAACCACTGCAGGTCTATAGTCAGGGAGCTCAAGGAGGATGTTTCTAACTGTGGTTCTATTAAGCTTTATCAATATTCCTCTTTCTTTGAGCTCTCTTTCGGCAACATTGGCTATGTGTGGATTGGTGAAATTGCGATGCCTTTGTTTGATCTCCTTTACCTTATCCCTTATCACGGTGTCTATTTTATTCCAGGGCTCTCCTGGTTTAGTATGAACTAAACATTTCAAAGAGCACCTCCCTCTGCGATACTTTTTTAAGAGTCTCCTAATCTGCCTTGTAGATTTCAGTCCCAGCTCTTTAGCTGCCTGAGACTGAGTTATTTTCTTTTTGATAACTAAGTCTAGAACTTTTGCCCTATGGATAATCTCCTCAGAATAGATAAAGCCATTTTTGTGATTTCTCCGCTTCATGGTTCTCCTCCTTGAAGTTTTTTATCATTATACCCCTTAGAGAACCAAAAGCGGACTTAATCGCTTTTACAAAAAGCGGACATTTTCGCTTTTACATAACATTTCCTTGACAAATCCCCTTCCTT
>JAGGVN010000145.1 GCA_021158005.1 Candidatus Aerophobota bacterium
TCCTCTAAAATCGGGAATTCCCGCATTAGTAGAAATTCCCGCTCCTGTAAGGACAACAATGAATCCAGATTTTTTAATTAACCGGGCGCACTCTTCTACTTTATCTTGCATTCTTACATCTCTTCAATTCTAACTAATACTATCCCCTACCCCATCCGGCCACCAATTCTCTTCTAAAATTACCCTTTTTATTTATAAAGAAATTTTGAAGTATATTTTCTTAGAATGGTCTCTTATAAACCTTTTTATTGTAAAAACTGCGTTCTCTTGGAGGATAATCTTTTTTGATTTACTCTTTCCGGGAGATATTCTAAGAAATTTTCTTTTCAAGTCAATGTGTATTAATACCTTAATCTTCTGGATATCTATTGATACTTCTCAAGATTAACCTCTCTTTCCTATCAAATTTTAAGGATCGGGAAGTGGATGTGTCAATGTGTATTTGACTGAAAATAAATCCCGTATATATTGAGTTAGTAAAAATTTTACAATCGAAGCAAAATTTTTTAATGAGAGAGAAGGATGAACTCTCGGGAACGTACATTTATGGCACTAAATTTCGAGGAACCCGATAGGGTCCCCATCGATTTCTGGATGTCTAAAGGCTTTAAATCCAAGGTGGAGTCAACATTAAAGATGTCCGAAGAGATGTTTCTTGATTTTTATAATGTTGATTTTCGATATATTGAAGGACCCAGATACATTGGACCGCCCTTACGAAAATTCCCCGATGAATCCGAAGAGGATATCTGGGGAGTTCGTCGTAAGACAGTTACCGTGCAAATAGGCGGCGGGGAAGAAACCTATAAAGAAGTGATAGATTCTCCTTATGTATCTTATCACTCCTTTTATCTATTCTTGGGTGAGTGCACTTAACCAAATGTTGAGCCAATCCAATCACCAACATAATGGGTTATACTTATAACTACTAATGCAATGAGTAGATGTTCCATAATTACCTTCCAGGGTTTTGCTCTTTGCTCTTTAGCAATATAGAAACTAAAAATTCCCAATAGAGATAATCCCCACCCTATACTTACTATAATCGCTATTAGCAATGGAAGTAGTAGAATAGGGATAACGAAGCTCATTGCAAAAATAAATTTAGCTACAAAAGTAGAGATTGTCGATTCCCATATCTCTTTTGCAGTATGCTTATTCTCGGATTCTTCGGAAATATGAATACCCAGAGCGTCCGAAAACGCATCTGCTATTGCTATTATCAATATACCCCCAATAATCACAAATTTCGAACGGGTACCAGAATGTAAACCAGAGATTAATCCAAGTGTTGTGATTATCCCTGAGGTTAAACCAAAACTAAACCCTGTTTTTAAAGAATGTCTCATAGATTAATACCCTCATTTTAAGGTAATTATAACATAAATTTTGAAGTTGGTAAAAAATCAGATGATGGAATTAGCTATATTTGACTTAATAAATTTGTCCTGATATAATAAAAATAAGATATAATAAGTAATGTGTTTATTAATAAATAACTCGTAAATGGCGTATTCCATCTTCTTTCTTGAGAAGAGATTAGAAAATGAAAATATCGATAGACCAGAAGCAGCAAAAATTTCTCTTTCATCATTACAAAAATAATCCTATCTTAACTCCCACAGATTGGCCATATCTTGTAAATGCAGTTTTCAATCCTGGAGCTGTAGAAATTGATGGAGAAACGTTATTATTGGTGCGGGTGGAGGACATGCGGGGATTCTCCCATTTTACCCTTGCCAGAAGTAAAGATGGCAAAACAAATTGGTGTATAGACTCAACTCCAACGGTAATGCCTCACAAAAATTCTCGGGAAGCGGAATGGGGTATTGAAGACCCCCGAATTGTGTATTTACAAGAGCGTCAGGAATATGCTATTACTTATGTTTCTTTCTCCAAAGGAGGTCCTCTCGTTTCCCTTATGTTGACAAAAGACTTCCGCAAATTCAATCATATGGGTCCGTTATTGCCGCCTGAAGATAAAGATGCTTCTCTTTTCCCTCGTCGTTTTAAAGGACGTTTTGCCCTCATTCATAGACCAATCATTCGAGGAGAGGCTCATATCTGGATCTCTTTTTCCCCGGATTTAAAATATTGGGGAGAGCACGAGATTTTAATTCCTACAAGACCTGGCTGGTGGGATTGTCATAGAGTAGGATTGGGGACACAACCCATCGAAACTTCCGAAGGTTGGTTAATTATTTATCACGGAGTTCGAATTACCACCTCTGGTAGTTTATATCGTGTGGGTTTAGCTTTGTTAGATTTAGATAACCCTAAAAAGATAATTCATCGTAGCCAGGAATGGGTTTTTGGCCCTAAGGAGAAATATGAATATACCGGTGATGTTCCGGGAGTAACTTTTCCTTCAGGGGCTATTATTGATAAGGAAACTGGTGAGCTTCGCGTCTATTATGGAGCAGCTGATAAGGTAATTGGATTAGCTATAGCTAATATGAAAGAACTTATGGAGTATATTTTAAAGTGCCAGAATTCTGATCAAACTTATCCCTAAGAAGTCCGTTCAATAAAAGAATAGCGTGGTAAATAAGGTTCTTAAATAAAACTGACAAAGAAAAGAGAGAATTATGCAAAAAACTTTCTCAAGAGCAATGCGAATATCTTTCGTAAGTACATACCCTCCGCGCCGCTGCGGAATTGCTGCATTCACCCAGGATTTAGCTAATAGTATTTCTCAAATTCAGGAAAAGAGAAGCAATATAAGGGAAACAGTTCAAATCGTTGCTTTAACCAACACTCCTCAGGGCTATAATTATGGCAAGGAGATTTGTTTTGAAATTCGGACTGAGCATAGAGCAGATTATCAGGAAGCAGCTAACTTTCTTAATCTTTCTGATACAGAGATTATTTGCCTTCAACATGAATTTGGCATTTTTGGTGGTAGAAACGGAGCTTATATCCTTGACTTACTCGATGATTTAAGAAAGCCTGTAGTTACTACTTTGCATACTGTTTTAGAGGAGCCCACAAGGGGACAATTGGAAGTATTAAAGTCTATTTGTTCATATTCTATATTTGTGGTAGTTCAGGCTCAAAAAGCTATAAACCTGTTGGTAGATATTTATGAAGTTCCTCGAGAAAAGATTATTATGATTCATCATGGAACACCCAATATACCTTTTCTCGATTCCAGTTATTATAAGGATCGATTCCAGGCAGAGGGACGTCGGGTAATATTAACCTTCGGTTTTCTCAACCCTAAGAAGGGTATAGAAGTAGCTATTGAAGCTATAGCTTCAATAATTCGGGAATTTCCTGATTTACTTTATATTGTAGTTGGTGCTACCCATCCAGAGGTTAAACGTCGTTTTGGAGAGGAATATAGAGCTTTTCTGGAAAGATTAGTCAAGCAGAAAGGACTAACAAAACATGTTATTTTTTACAATCGTTTTGTTAGTCTGGAGCAACTTATTGGATTTTTGAATGCTGCTGATATTTATTTAACGCCTTATTTATCAAAAGAACAAATTGTTTCCGGAACCCTGGCTTACGCTGTAGCTTGCGGTAAAGCAATCATCTCTACTCCTTATCGGTATGCTGAAGAATTATTGGCTGATGAGAGGGGGATACTGGTTCCTTTTCGAAATGCAAATGTTCTGGCTAAAGAGTTGCGTAGACTTCTTAATGATGAGACAAGGCGAAATTACTTGCGGAAACGTGCTTATCAGTTTGGGCGAAGGATGATATGGCCAAAAGTAGCCCATAATTACATTAAAGTTTTTAAACGGGCACTCCAGGAATACAGGCGTCCCGCTCTTAATTTAGCTGCAAGAGAATGGATTGTTGAACGACCATCATTATCTGAAATTAATCTTGAGCACCTTCGACTCTTAACAGATGATACAGGTATTCTTCAACATGCGGTGTTTATTACACCAGATCGTTCTCATGGCTACTCTACTGACGATAATGCGCGGGCTTTGCTCGTTACCATTATGAACTGGAAATTATTTAAAGAAGACGACATCTTACCTTTATTGCAGATTTATCTTTCCTTTCTTAATTACGCTTTAAATAAAGAGACTCATCGTGTTCGCAACTTTATGTCTTATGAGAGGCGTTGGCTTGAAGAAGTAGGTTCAGAGGATAGTCAGGGGAGAGCACTCTGGAGTTTAGGAATGACCATCCTTCATTCACCTACAGATTCGATTTTAGGATGTTCTACAGGAATATTTCGAGAAATATTGCCAGCAATAGAATCTTTTACTTCACCTCGTGCCTGGGCTTATTCTATTCTTGGCTGTCTTTATTATCTTCAGCGTTTTGGAGGTGACCTTGAAGTTCAACGCATCTGTAATTTATTAATCCAGCGTCTTCTAAAACTTTTTATAGATAATGAGTCCGCTAATTGGCCGTGGGGAGAAGATATTGTTGCCTATGATAACGCTCGGCTTCCCCAGGCACTAATTGCTGCCGGACGGATATTTAAAGAAGAAAAAATATATAATCAAGGACTACATTCTTTAGAATGGCTCTTGAAGATTCAGACTAATCCCGAAGAAGGACACCTCTCATTAATTGGTAATAATGGCTGGTTCAAACGAGGAGGAGAGAAAGCACAATTTGACCAACAACCTATCGAAGTAGCCGGTCTTATCGATGCCTGTTACGAGGCTTATCTATTAACTCGCGAAAAAAAGTGGATTAAGAAAATTGACTGGTGTTTTCACTGGTTTCTCGGAAGTAATGATGTCCATCAGGTAGTATATGATTTCAGTACCGGTGGTTGTAGAGATGGCCTGGAGCCCACAGGAGTTAATCAAAATGAAGGTGCGGAATCGACTCTTTCCTGGTTAATGGCACTCCATCGTATCTGTGAAATTACTCACCAACAAAATCGTCCTTTCTAATTAGTTCAGTCTCTCCACTTTTAGTAAGTTGGTCGTCCCCGGAACCCCAAAGGGAATTCCTGCAGTGATTACTAATTTATCCCCACGAGTAACTAATCCTGTGTTCAGAGCTACATATTTGGATTTTTCTATCATATCGTCTGTATTCTTTAATTTCCCAGTTTTAAGAGAGTAAACTCCCCAGCTAAGAGCAAGTTTTCTTACAGTGCTCTCCTCGGTGCTTGCAGCTATGATTGGGACCGAGGGACGATATCTGGATACCATTCGGGCAGTACTTCCTGAAAAAGTGAAAGTAACAATAGCTTTTACTTTTAAATCCTGAGCTATCTGACAGGTAGCATGACTTATAGCATCTGGAACAGTGGGTTTAACTGAAAGTGCTCTCTCTTTAAGTATCCTTTCATAATTTATAGATTTTTCAATCTCTATAGCTATCTTATCCATTATTTTCACTGCTTCTAAAGGATACTTACCTATAGCTGTTTCCTCGGAGAGCATAATGGCATCTGTTCCATCCAGGATAGCATTAGCTATATCGGTTACCTCTGCTCGAGTAGGACGAGGATTCGCAACCATTGATTCTAACATCTGAGTAGCTGTAATTACTGGCTTACCTACCTGATTACATCTTTCAATAATTATTTTTTGAGCTGAGGGTACCTCCTCCAGAGGTATTTCTACACCCAAATCACCTCGAGCTATCATTATTCCATCAGAGACTTCAATTATTTTTTCAATATTATCCAGAGCCTCTCTCTTTTCAATCTTAGCAATCAGGGAAATATCTTCCGCTCCTTTTTGTTTCAAAATTTTTCTCACCTTTAAGATATCCTCAGCTTTTCTTACAAAAGAAATGCCAATAAAATCAAATTTATGCTCTATCCCGAAAAGTAAATGTTTATAATCTTTTTCAGTCAGAGAGGGAATATCTAAAGAAATATTCGGTAAATTTATTCCTTTATGAGAACTTAATTCCCCTCCCCTTATTATTCGGCACTTAATATCAGTAGATGTTAGCTCTTCAACTTTAAGCTCTAAAGAACCATCAGCAAGGAGAAGGGAATCTCCCTTTTTTACTTTCTGGGGTAAGGAAAAATAAGTGATAGAGACTTTTTGTTCGTTTCCGGGAACATTACGAGTAGTAAGAGTAAAAAGAGAGCCTTCTTTTAAAAAGATGCTTTTCTTTTGAATTGGGCCTATTCTAATTTTAGGACCTCCTAAATCCTGAAGAATAGCTACCGGTTTACCTATCTTAAGAGAAGCCTGACGGATATACTCATAAGTTAAAGAGTGCTCCTCATAGCTACCATGAGAGAAGTTTAAACGAGCTACATCCATTCCTATCTCAATTAGCTTTTTTATTAATTTGTAAGAACTTGTAGCCGGGCCAATAGTGCATACTATTTTTGTTCGTCTCATAATAATTCCTCTTCCCTCTTTTTACACTCTCTTATATTCCCACTCTTTATAATTCTCCCCATTATTCTAAAATCAACTTTCAACTTTCTTAAGCTCAAATGAAGCACAGATTTTTTAGTAAAAAAATATGTATTAAATAATCATTCCTACTCCTCGAGAAATAACTGTAGCCAGGGAAGAACTGGCTACACCCATTCGTGGAAAAATCCAGATACCGAAGATAAAAAGAGGGTCTAACGCTATATTCAAAAAAGTAGCTAAAGCTAAGGCTTTAGTAGGAGTGAGCGCATCTCCTGCTCCTCTTAAAGAAAAAGCTAACAAAATAAAGATAAATATAGTAAAAGAGCCTATGAAAATAATCTTAAGATAGGACCCTCCTAAGATGACTACTTCAGGCTCTGCCCCTAATATTTTAAGCAGAGGTTCCGCTAAAAAATAGCCAATAAAAGCTACCCCCAAAGAACAGATTATCCCCATAAATAAAGATTGTGCCGCAGCATGGTCAGCTCCTTCAAAATTCTTAGCTCCTACAAATCTGGCTACTATTGCCATTGTTCCTGCCCCTATACTTCAGAACAACTAATCCAGATACTGCATCCTTCCCAGGGTCGTTCCAGCCGTGCATATTTCCCTTCGTTAGAAAATCATATTTTACAAGTCGATCGGTGGTTGAAACCACCTTCTCGCTTCAGACATCAGCTACCACGCATTAAAATACGTGGTATGAATAATGCTATCCCATCTCTGCCCTCACCCTACCCTCCCCCGTAAAGGGGGAGGGACAGCAAAAGAGAAGTTTGATTACTACCCCATTAAAATGGGTGGTATGGAATAGCAGAAGCGAGGGTCGATGTCATCCACTTTTTAAGGAACCACCCTTCTAATTCCCTCTATCTTGTCAAAGTCTTCATCGTAGCTGTAAATTTCCTTGATTCCCTTTTTTATAGCGAAGGCGGCATTAAAGGCGTCGGCAAAGGAGAGATTCTTTTTCGCATAGATATCCAGAGCTGAGCGGTATATTTCTTTGTTGGGAAGCTTTAAGCCTCTTAGCTCGAGGATGGGGGATAAAAGCTCTTTTATCTTTTCCCTTGGGACTTCATAGAAACTTTGCAAGGTAAAAACTATTTCAAATAGAACAAGAGGAGATGTTATAACCTTTTCCTCGCCTCTTTCCACCCTTTTCAAGAGTTTTAAGACTCTCTGTGCCTTTTTCTCATCGTCCCGGGTAAAGTAGCGAATCAAAAGATTTGTATCCAAAAAACGCATTCTTAAGCTTCCTTACCTACTTGTTCTCCCACTCTTTTCTCAAAGAGCTTTCTCATCCTTTTAAAGTCCTCAGGCCTTCTCTTTGGTTTCACCTTTCCGAAGTTGGAATCCAGAGCTTTGGCGGGCTTTATCTTAACCACTCCTTTTTCAATCTCAAATTTGACTCGATCTTTAGGTTTTATTCCTAAGTATTCCCTTATTCTCTTTGGAATGGTCACCTGCCCCTTTTTAGTTAAACTTGTCACATCTGTCCTTATGGGCATCTAATTCTCCTTTTGCATTACTTTAATTTTTTGTATTACTTATTTTAACCGAAATTACTTAAAAGTCAATGCTTGTTAAAAATATTGTAATAGTTTAGTTTCTCTAAAATTTTTCTCCTTTTTCTGCACGAGATTACTTCGGCTTCGCCTCGCAACGACAACCGCATTATTTCTTTGTTGGGGATAAACCCCAACGCTACTGTAGCGTGGGGGCTCGTCCCCCGCATTTTTAGGAATACCTACCTATTACAAAATATTAACAATTCAGCCGCTAAGTTACCAGGACGTAAAGGAGTGATAGGAATTTTAAATCCCCGCAATGGCACTAAGAGAACTATTGTATAATCTTTGTAGTTGAATATTTACTAAAAATAAAATATTTGAGAAGGTCATAGAGGTAATATCCAGTGAAAATATAAACTTTTTGATTGTTTTCCTCCCTTGCGATAGATAAAGTCTTTCAATGTCAAATGTTGAGACCTGACCCCATATTACTTCTTCTTTCTAATAGTTATTAAAGATATACTACTTGAGATTAATCCCGGAGAAGTAGCCATTATACGGATTTGACCAGATTTATCCCTCGATTGCACAACTAACAAACACTTACCATTGTAAACTTTTCGTTTATTTGATTTATAATCTTCATGACTTTGCTGATCCCCACTCCCTACCCCAATAATTTTTCCTTCTCCGCTAACATCAAAGGTGATCAAATTGTTAGCATCAGGGACAATATTACCATCTTTATCCACAACACTTACTTCTACGTAGGAAAGATCACGACTATTAGCTAATATGTTATCTCTATCTGGAGTTAAAACTATCTTCGCAGGTTTCCCGGCTGTGTGCAATTCATAGCTACAGGCTATTTTGCCATTCTTTTTACCAATTGCCTTTAAAGTACCCGGCTCATAGGGAACATTCCATGAAGGCTGTAAATCAGACGATGCTGATAATTCTTTAGATCCCAGGGATTTACCGTTTAAAAAAAGTTCTACACTTTCACAATTAGTATAGCACTTAACAGTTATTGTTTTTCCTTCTCTACCTGACCAGTTCCAATGCGAAAAAACCTTTGGCCAACCCCAAAAAGGAACCTTTAGCTGATTCTCTTGTTCAGGTGATAGAGGTATCTGAGAAACAATATAAACCATAGGATTATCTGACCAGAGACTCTGACGAAAATAACAACGAGGTTTTTTAAAGCCACTTAGATCAACCAAACCACACATACTACTTCTACAAGGCCATTTACGCAATTCGTCATCTCCACCAATACCGCTTTCACCAAGATAATCAAAACCAGTCCATAAAAACTCACCGGCCACATAATCCTTTTTTTCATTAGCCAACCAAACACTGAGGGGATAATCAACTGTTTCGCTTCCTATTATTTTTCTATCTGGATAATTCTTATGATCTTCCTCATAAAATCTCTCTTGATAATTATAACCCACGACATCTAAGAGATCGGCAAATCCAGTCTCATTAGCCGCCTTAATATTATTGCAGGCAGAGGTAACTGGGCGAGTGGGATCTTCTTCGTGCACGAGTTTAACGAGTTTTCTTAAAATTTTAACTCCTTCAGGGCTACTCTGCTCAGGTATCTCATTTCCTACGCTCCACATAATTATACTCGGATGATTTCTATCGCGATAAATCATACTTTTCAAATCCTTATCTGCCCATTCCTCAAAATATTTATGATAGCCATACTCTGTCTTTCCTTTTTTCCACTCATCAAACGCCTCATCCATAACTAATAATCCATACCTGTCACAATAATCTAACAACTCTGGAGCAGGAGGATTGTGACTTGTTCTAATAGCATTACATCCTATTTCCTTTAAAATTTCTATTTTTCTCTCAATAGCTCTCTCATGGCAAGCTGCTCCTAAACAGCCGCAATCATGATGCAGGCACACTCCCTTAATTTTCATATTTTCGCCATTTAGGAAAAATCCACGGTTTGCATCAAAATGAAATTCTCTAATACCTAAAGGTGTTTCATAATTATCTACTGTCTTCTTTTCATCCTTTACTGTACTATAAACCTTGTAAAGATAAGGACTATCTGGTGACCATAAATTAGGGCTTTTTATTTTTGCCCTCTGGATAAATTCATATTCACCATTTTGGGGAATCTCTTGAGTTGTGTCTATAGTTTTTACTACTTTATTATCTTTATCAATAATGGTCGTTATCAAATCAACCTGTTTGCATACATTGGTTTCATTTTTTATCCTGGTTTTAATTTCTACTGTAGCAGACTCCTTTGAAACCTCGGGAGTGGTAACAAAAGTGCCCCAATGATCGACATGGAGTTTATCTGTTATCAGTAACCATACATGTCTATAAATACCAGAACCTGAATACCAACGAGAATTAGGCTGTTTTGAGTTATCCACCCTGACAGCCAAAATATTCTTGCTATCACCGTATTTCAAATAAGGTGTCACATCGTAATGAAAACTTGTGTATCCATAGGGATGATTACCTAAATGATGGCCATTTATCCATACATCGCTATTCATATAAACGCCATCAAATTCTATAAATATCTTTTTACCTCTATATTTTTGAAATAAATCAAAAGACTTTCTATACCAGCCGATACCTCCGGGTAGATACCCCCCACTACGACCACTGGGATTATCTTTACTAAATGGCCCTTCAATACTCCAATCATGAGGGATATTTATACTTTTCCAATCCGCATCATTAAAGGTAATATCTTCTGCTCCCGGGATATCTCCCTTAAAAAATTTCCAATTGAAACCAAAATTTACTCTTGCTCTTATCTGACTACTAACCCAGCTATTAGACATTATAGTATCTCCATTAATGATAATCTTAAATTTTCTTGGATTCTTTTTTATTTTATATTTTTTCTCTCTACTTCATCTAAGACATCCCCTGTAATTTTAGTTAAGGGTTTACTTCCCTGTGACATTATTTGCCAGATTACTGCCCCTAAGTAAAGTAGATGTTCTTGCTCATCCTGATTGAAAATTTTATGGCCTACCGCTGAAAGATAGACAAGAACAAAGGGTTGCTGTTTTTTCATAAGGTTAACCAGTTTAGGAAGCTCTCTCAAAGGCATAGTGCTCATTTTTCTCCATGTTCTTTCAACAACTTCCAAAGGTATGGGATCCATTATGAACTCCTGATTCTTTAAGTATCTTACTTATAATGTAGACTTTCTCATTGTTATGTCAGCTATGGAGATCTAACCCCAAGGCAATTTTTAGTGCTAATTCACTTGCATTTTTATAAATCTTTTCTAAAGCAGAAGTAAATGTGGAAGAGTTAGTTTCAGCGGGAAAAGGACCGAGTCTCTTTAAAATAGCAAATTTTCCTTCCTGATGAGCAATGTGAAAATGTATATCCTCAAGAGAATTTTTAAGGCTAACAAATTTCTCTTCATCTAATTTATCAATAGTTTCTTTTTCTAAATTATGTTTTTCTGTATCTGTTTTTAATTTTTTCTCTGTAGAGCTATTTAGACTCCGCGAGAGCCTTAGCTCTTCTAAAACTCGTTCTTTTTTCCACCCCCTTAACTCAAAGAGCAAAAAAGGATCACGGTCAAAAGCTTCCGCTAAAATATAATGAGTAGCGGCTATATGCTTACAGGGATTAGCCCAATCAGGACAGGAACAACTTGTCTTAAGCTCAGTAGCTTTCACAGGAAATAAAGAAAAGCCACAGCTTTTAAATACCTCATCTATATCAGGGGGCATCTCCCCGGTGAGAAGTTTGGCGGCAAAAATAGCTTGTTGAGCTAATGCTTTAATTACTTTTTGCCATTTTTTGTTAGTTAAGGCTTTAAGTCTTATTTCTACTTTATAGGGAGTCCGTCTTGTCCCCTGAACTCTGGCAACTACTTTTCCAGGAGTAATTACTAAATCCTTTACTGCTCCTCTACGAGCATAAGTTCTACCCCGAGGTAATCTATTAGAATAAGTCCTACCCAGTTCCTCCAGTGCTCCTATCCATTTTTGTGCCCACCAGGTTTTCCCAAACACATTTCTTCTCATTATTTTTCCTCCAGATCAACTGTAGCCTCTCTACTTAAGCTCAAAACTTCATATAATTCATCATTGGACATTTCTGTAATCCACTTCTCACCCGGACTTACTACTCGCTCTAAAAGTTCACTTTTTTCTTCTAACATTTTATCTATTTTCTCCTCCATTGTCCCCAAACAAACCATTTTATATACCTGGACATTTCTCTTTTGCCCTATACGAAAAGTGCGGTCAGTAGCTTGATTTTCTACTGCTGGATTCCACCAGCGGTCAAAATGAAATACAAAATTTGCTCGCGCTAAATTAAGGCCTGTACCGCCGGCCTTAAGAGAAAGCAAAAATATGGGAGGGCTATCTTTTCTCTTCTGAAAAGAGTAAATCATCTCTTCTCTCTTTTTAGAGGGAACTCCCCCGTGAAGAAAAGGAACCTGTATTCCCATTTTTTTCTCCAAATAGCGAACTAAGAGATAACCCATTTCCCGAAACTGAGTAAATATAAGAGCACGATCTCCCCCCTCCACGACTTCTTCGCACATTTCAGATAGTCTTTCTAATTTCCCTGAACGTCCGGGCAAGGGTCCACTCTCTTTTAAGTAAAGAGAAGGATGATTACAAATCTGTTTAAGGGACATTATAAGAGAGAGGACAATACCCCTTCTTTTTATACCTTCTTCTTTCTCTATCTTTTTCATAGTTTCATTTAAGAGAGCTTGATAGAGAGTAGCCTGTTCTTTAGTTAAAGTACAGAAAACTTTCATCTCGTTCTTCTCTGGAAGATCACTAATAATGGACTTATCTGTTTTTACTCTTCTCAGTAAAAAGGGTCCGGTAAGTTTTTTAAGTTTACTGGTTGCCTCTAAGTCTTTGTATCGTTCAACAGGAAGAGCAATTTTAGTTTTAAAACTTTTTAAAGGACCCAAAAAGCCGGGATTGAGAAATTCAAAGATAGACCACAATTCAGAAAGTCTATTCTCTATAGGTGTTCCTGTAAGGGCAACTCTACATTTAGCTTTGAAACGGCGAATTGCTCGGGCTTGTTGAGAAAATGGATTTTTTATATTTTGAGCCTCGTCTAAAATAACATTAGCCCACTCTATCTTACTTAAAAATTCCTTATCTCGTCTGGCTAAAGCATAAGTAGTTAAAACTATTATATGGGGCAAGAAATTTTTCTCTAAGGATTCCTTTGAGCGAGCTCTATTTAACCCATGGTGTCTTATAACAGGTAGAGAGGGAGCAAATCGCTCTATTTCTCTTTCCCAGTTACCCAAAACTGAAGTAGGGCATATAATCAAGGTAGGATAAGAATCTATAAGATTTTCCTCTCTTTGGTAAAGTAGCCAGGCTATTACCTGAATAGTCTTACCCAGTCCCATATCATCAGCAAGGCAAGCACCAAAGCCAAACTTAGTTAGGTTAGTAAGCCACATAAGCCCTTTTTTCTGGTAGTTTCTTAATTTTCCCCGAAAAGTACGAGGAGTCAAGAAAGACTTTAAGTTTTTTCTGGACTTAAAGAAATCTAATAGCGCTTTCATATTCCCTGTAGGAACTACCTCTACAGAAGTTTCGAGATCACTATCCTCTTTCTTCTCCAGAAGGACAGCAGCTAAAGCTTCTTGAATCCTTAATTTTCCTGAAATAGTTTTGTCAAATAACTTTTTAACCCTGGCAATCTCTTCAGGATCCACTATCACCCAATGTCCCCGCCAATGAACTAAAGGTTGTTTAAGCGCGGCTATGCGTTTGAATTCAGATATACTTAAGGTTTCCTTTCCTAAAGCTACTTCCCACTGATAATCTACTAAAGAAGGAAGGCTGAATTTACCTGTTCCTTCTATTGGGCTTTCTTTCTTTGGGCTTTTAGAGCCTATCCTTATCCTTGCTTTAATTCTTCTTTGTCCTGCCTGGGTAAATTCCTCAGGGAGTATAATTCCAAATCCTGATTGCTGTAATATGGGAGCAGATTCACTTATAAAATTCCATACTTCATTTATATCTATATTGACATAAGAGGGACGAGCCACCTTTAAACTTTCTATTAAAGGCGGAAAAATCCTGGAAGCTTCAGCTAATCCTGTTAAAATTTTTTCTTGAGGTTCTTTAAAAGTGCGGTTTAAGAATTTTAATTCTCTACTTGAAGTTTTCCATACCTTCTCAGCTGGGATTAAGAGGCTGGGATCATCAACTGCTTGAAGCAAATAGTTTATTCGCCAGCACTTATTACTCATCTCACTATCTGAGGGAGTATCCAATCGAAAGCATATTCTGTAATTTTCGCTCTTGCGAGGAGTTGTTACTGGCTTTAACCATTTTTTTAGAGTTTCGGGAATATGTCGCTCACTAAAACCTTTGATATAAAAGGTAGAATCTGAACTAATTAAAGAGGCGAGCAAACGAAAATTCCAGGTATCATCATAAAATTCAGGAAGAATTTCTTGATTTTTTCCCTTTCTCGTTCTAAAACTCTCGCGAACCAGGGTATCTGCAGTCTCATCAAGAAACTTTTGGAGTATGCTCTTTGATGAATATATAGATGGAGAAATTTCCCTTTTTTTATCTTTTTCTTTATAAGGTAGAGCATGGCCAGCTAAGGGCATAGCCTGAGCTAATTTTAAAAATCGTTGTCTGTCTGATTCCATCCAGAGCGATACTTTCCATAAAGCTTTGAAGGAATCTTTTGATTGAGGCTCAAGAGTAGGTATAATTTGTCCTCTGGTCACAAGTTCTAAAACAAACTTAGCTGCCAGGCTCCATATTTTTAAAGAAGAACTAATCTTTTTATAAGGAGAATCCCCGTTATCAACATTAGAGAGAAAAACTAATGAATCTATAATGGATAAAGCTTTTCCCTGCACAGTAAAAATTTTAGGAATTTTTGATACTGACTTTCTTTTATAGACCCACGATGGGGGGAGAACTAAGGAAGTTTTCATCTCCTGAAAAGAGAGAGAAGAGTGAAAATTCGTAATAGTCTTCAGAATTTCTTTCAGAGAGAATTCCTCATCTCGGGGAGGCAACCAGAAAAACATTTTCCCTGTATTATTTTTTTGTTCAGGAATAAATGTAACTTGAAGTTTATCAGTTTCTGTTTTCATTCTTTATTTTGATGAATATTCTTTGACCCTTTCTATAAATTCCTTTGCCTTTTGAAATATCTCTTTTGCATCCTTTTGTTCAATTCGGTAATTTATAAGAATTCTTTTTCTCTCGTTCATACCTTATTCCCTTTTTTTGTTTACTTGGCATCATTGCCTCCTTTCGGCCTGTTAAGTTATTACCTTGTTACCTCTTCTCCGCCTAATATATTCAGAGTATTGTTTCTTTAATTTTTCTCTTAATCTTGGATTAGAATTTAAGGAGATTACGATTCCATCAATTAGTTTTTGTGAATATTGCCCAGGATAGTATTTTGGTTTCCAGTAGCAATCATTTTTGTCTGATTTTTTTATTCCATTAGCAAAGCAATAAGCGTCAAAATCATACTTATTGAATTGAATTCCGCTTTTAAGTCTCTTTAAAATTTGAGCCATTGCATCTTTTTTGCGACAAGGATGCGTTTGATCGATATCTCGGTATTTTTCCAAAATAACTGCAGGCTGACTTTTTCCCCTTTTGGATCTAAATAATGAGGCTTCGTTGAATGATTAGGTGCCCTGCGAGTTGTCATATTGCCTTTCTTTCCGATTTTTTACTTTTTCCATTCCATACCTAACTACACTTACTCTATTAACAAATGGTTTTAGTTTTATCGCTCGTAGACAGCTTCTCCTCCTTTGGCAAACTCAGTAATTAATGAGTTTCCTCTTTCCCACTCTTCGGGAGTCATAGTAATTATGTCCAAGGGAAGCATAAATTTTTTAATTGTCTTAATTTCTGCATCCTTTATGAGAGTTGGTCGGTCAAATATGTCTTTTTCTCTAAAATCATCAGAAATGATAACAACATCAATATCGCTTTCCTCTGTTGCTACTCCTTTGGCTTGTGAGCCAAACACGAGAATCTTCGAAAACTCCAAGTTGTTTTCTTCCAAACATTGTGCTAAAAACTTAACTGCTTCTGCAACTCTATCTTTAACCATTTCAAAGCCTCCAAAGTTTTCTTTAAGATATCTTCCACTCTCTCTTTATTATATTCTTTCAACATTCTTTGTAAATTATCAGGATAACGAGTAGGAATACTTACTCTATTTAAGCTAAAAATAAAATTATATAACTTCTCTGAAACATTTAATCCGATTTTCTCAATAAGATAAAGAAGATTATAAGTTTTTGAGGGAATTTGCTGTAGTTTATAAGTATAAATCCCTTTTAACGCCTTCTCTATGGATAGATGACACATAAATATGGTATAGCAGTTTCAAACATCGCTTTTGCGGTATCTAAGTCATAGTCCGCTTATTTAAACCATTCCTTAGATGTTTTGCCTTTATTTTCTGACATTTTATCTCTTTCTACAACTAAAAGTCTGCACTATATTATTAATTAACCATTTTTCTCTGTATCCACAAATTTAGAAAGATGCTTACAGGTATGTCCTTTTTTCGTTTAGTGGAATACCTGAGATTTTTCTGAGCCATTATCTCGCTGTTTTTCTCCTTATAAATCACATATTAAAGCAATCAATTATGGTTTTTAAATAGATCAACGGATATCCTTTACTTTCATAAAAAATCACCATTGGATACCCGCCAGTTCTACTGGCGGGAGGAAAACGGTAAATTCGCCAAAGGCGAATTTAAATGGCTTTCCTTAATAATAGTTCTTTGCTAAAATTAAGATATGAGTTCAGTTAAAAGAGCAAAACATGCTGTATATGATACCAAATACCATCTGGTCTGGATTCCAAAGTATAGAAAGAGGATATTCAACAAGGAGATAGCAGAGTATATCAAAGAGATATTCCAGCAGATAGCAGAAGAGTTCGAGTTTGAGATAGATACTATGGAAGTGATGAGAAATCATGTACATGTTTTTCTTTCTGCTCCACCTATGTATTCTCCAGCCCGAATTGTTCAGATTATGAAGAGTATATCAGCCAGGCAGGTTTTCAGAAGATTTCCCCATCTGCAAGATGTTCTCTGGAAAAGGGAGCTTTGGGGTGATGGATACTTTGTTCGAA
>JAGGVN010000076.1 GCA_021158005.1 Candidatus Aerophobota bacterium
CTTATCTTCTTGATATTCCTGAAGGGTTTAAGTTTTCAAAATTATCTACCTCCTTAATTACAAGAGGAAAACCTGTTTTAAGGACATTTGAAATTAGGCTTGCAGGAGCACTGTTGAAAACAACAAGATCAACTTCTCTATTAGTAATCCTGCTTAATTCTACCCAGATCTCGTCTTCTTTTTTTCATCTTTCAGATACACCCCTATATCTATATCTGAATCCTCCCTGCTGGTTCCTTTAGCCCACGATTCAAAAGTAAAGGCTATGCGGAATAATGGGGGTCGTCAGGGAATAATGGGGTCGTGTCTTCACATTTGACATTCATTTGCTTTCTCCTTCCATTTTTTTCGTTACTTCCTTAATCATCTCTGATATTCTTTTATCTGTATTTGTCTTTTTCTCAAATCTCTTTGCCATCATAGATACGGATGTGTAGTCCATATTGAATAATTTCCCTAATAAATAGATGATAATGATTATCCATTAAACAATAGGCATAACAGGTGAAGGAATATTTCTCAAATGTTTCATTTATCTTATCCAGGAAGTTTTTTATCTTTATCTGAATAAAAGATGTTCTCTTTCCTTATGCCTCTTGCGGTTATATGATAGAATGCATTTTCAAAAGATAATCTTAAAGCTCTTGCCATAACAAAGATATACAATATCATAAGATCATAAGATTAATTGAATGTGAAATGTGAAGACACGACCCCATTATCCCATTATTCGGTTTTCCGACCCCATTATCCGGTTTTCACTTCCCTTTGTTATTTATTTGAGGTGCAACAAAGTTTTGAGTATAAAATTCGGAAAAACCTATCAAGTGATAGTCAATTTGCCTATATAAAGGTACATGCCTAATCCACTTAGCACTAAAATAATCCTAATAGCAGCGATTGAATCAAGAAAATTTTACTCTTTTCCTTTTTCTGAAAACCAGCCTTCCTCTTCTATTACCTTTCTTGAAACCCTGCTGCTCGGACCATCACCTCTGGCTACAAAAACACCTGTGTTCTTTCCGACTGCCTCTGCTATCTTCGCAACATCTTTATGTGTAAATCCAGGGCAGAGAAGGATTGAGTGAATTCCTTCCTCTTTAACAAGCTTTTTGCACACTTTAATTGCTTGATCTTGATCCTTAACCAGCACTACAAAGAGTTTGTACTTGGACGTTTCAATCACGCACCTGTGCTTCTCTGGCTCTGCATCAGGAGTATGAGCCAGGAAGACTACTTTAAATGCCATACTCCTCACCTCTTACTGTAATTTTCCACTTTATTTTTTATTAATCTTAATACAACAGAGGTTTCTATTTGTCTTTGGGGAATATTCCAGTATTTTCTTAAAAACTTATCTTTTTCTTTAGATGATGTTAACCTGAATCCATGCTTTTCATAAAATCTAATAGCCCAAGTTGCATTCTTCCAGGTTCCTACCAAAACCTCAGGAGATTTAGCTAAATTTACAAGGTATTTAAGCAATTCTCCTCCCACTCCTTTTCTTTGATATTTTGTAAGTACATAAGCATGTCTTATTAGTGTAGTATCTTTAACATGTTGGATTCCCATTACCCCAATTATTTTTCTTTTTTCTTCATATCCAAAAAATTCAATACCAGAGTTAATTTCTTCTCTTAGCTCTTTAGCTGACATATAAGGCTCGCTCCACATATCATCTGGTATTACACCTTTGTAAGCCACTGCGGCATCATTTATAATCTCCAGTATACAGTTAAATTCCCGAGATAGCAGTCTGCGAATCATCTTGTAAGCAAAAAATAGCTTTATTTCGTCTAACACTTCTTCTAAAAACCTTTCACTTGATAGAAATTACACGACCACCTGTCATTTTTACAAGATCTAAGGGGGTAAGTTTAAATACTGCATTTGAGCTACCACCAGCAGCCCAAATTCTCTCATATTGCATAAGATCCTCATCGATGAATGTTATAAGCTTCTCAAGATGGCCAACCGGTGGAACACCACCAATTGAAAAACCGGTTTTCTGGCGAACAAAATCAGCATCTGCTTTTCCAATAGGTTCATCAATGAGATCAGCTATCCTTTTTTCATTAACACGATTTGAACCACTGGCAATAACTAAGATAGGTCTTTGTGTGTACTTAGTTTTAAAGACAAGGGATTTAGCAATTTGCCCAACTTCACATCCAATAGCTTTAGCTGCATCGCTGGCACTTCGAGTAGTCTGTGCAAGTTCAATTACCTGATATGAAAAACCAAGATTTTTTAGTGTATCCTGAACTCTTTGTGCACTCGCACTTAATATTTTATGTCCCATACCTTAGTTCCTTCAGTGGGTGGGCAAAAACAAATTATCCACCTATACCAATTATTTACTCTCTTTAACCCTATCTTTAATAAACAAGGCCATCCTATAAGCAACCTTCCTTAAAGCTAGTCTATCCAGCGCAAAAACTATACAAACTATACCTACAAGAGTAAAAACAATACCTAAAACTCTGGAAAAATTATGAAGCATCCTTACCTGAGATATGGCAAGTCTATGAGCATGGATTGTGGATAGATACTCAATAATAACAATTTTGCCAATATAAAAGTATATACCAGCACCAGCTATTATTAAAACTATTCCAAGACTAATAAGAAGCCAAAGTAGAATTACCTCAGCTGTATACCATTTGAGCTGTCTTTGTACTATTTTGTCTATTGTTTTATCTGTCATTTTTAGCTTTTTGTTTGTCTCCGCTACCGATTTTCTGTAATTTATCCTACCTTATCTTTCAGGTTCTTTCCTGGTACAAACTTAGGAACTTTCTTAGCTGGTATCTGGATAACATCTTTTGTCTGAGGATTTACTCCCTTTCTTGCTTTTCTCTGCATAACTTTAAATGTACCAAAGCCAACTAAAGCTACCTTTTCATCCTTAGATAAGGAATCTGTTACTACCTCAATGAAAGCATCAATAACATTGGCAGCATCTTTTTTGGTTATTCCTACTTTGCCTGCTACCTCAGAGATAAGTTCTTGCTTGTTCATCCCTGCCTCCTATGTTAGCGTAAAAGTTCTCAACCTTACTTTGAATAACTTATACTCTGTGTGCGGGGGCAAACACCACCTATAATAAATATCTTAAGCTCTTTCCTACCAACTATATACTACTCTTTTTATAATGTCAATTTTAGCCAGTAACACAATTTAGATTTGTATTTAATAGAGAGACTTTTTAAAAGGTTCGCAA
>JAGGVN010000116.1 GCA_021158005.1 Candidatus Aerophobota bacterium
AAATATAAGAGAATATTTTAATGAGCATTATTTATAATAAAACTAAATAGATGGATAATTATCTCCATAATCCTCTTTATCGAAAGGTTAATGAAAGCTTTACTTTATTGAAGAAGTCTATTCAAAATTTTAATAAATCTCTGCAGGAGAGAAACTTTTTTGAATTGCAAAGGGTTTATTATTTCGCCAGGGGCTGTCGAAAAGCAGGCGAGGAATATTATCAAAAAGCTCTTAGTGAAGCAAGAACTCTAACAAAATCGCGTAAAAATTTGTTAGAAAAAAGTAGAATAATTGTTAAAAGTCTCTCCTTTCAAGACGTAGGAATTGAGATTATTGAGGATGAAGCTATTGGGAATTGGATGACAAAAGAAGAAATAATCTTCTTTCTAAGGAAATACTTTGAAGAGCAAAGAAAAGGAAAACGAAAGTTATGTAATATAAAACTTCGTCTAATATTAGGAAAATTAGAAGACCTTCTTTCAAAGACCCGGAAATTAGAAGAAGATGCTAAAAGGCATTATATAAGTAGAATGTCGTAGTTACTTTCAATAAAGTTGGCTGGGGGAGGAGGATTCGAACCTCCGCTACAAGATCCAGAGTCTTGCGGCCTGCCGCTAGCCGATCCCCCATTATATCTTCTTAATCATTTTTAGAGTTTGCTCAATTCTTCTTAATACCTCGTCCTTACCCATTACTTCCGCCAATTCAAATAATCCTGGTCCCTTTGTTTTCCCCGTAAGAGCAACACGCAAGGGATGAAAGACCTCTCCCGTAGATAAAGAGAGTTCTTTACTCAGAGAGCGAATAGTCTCCTCTAAATTCTTTCTGGTAAAAGGGGATATTTTCTCAATTCTTTTCTTTATCTCCTTTAACAAAGAGGGAACATAACTTTTCTTAAGTCTTTTTTCTACTGCTTTTGGTTCATACTTAAAATCTCTTTTAAAGAAAAATTCTGCTAAATCTGTAATTTGAGATAAAACCTTAATTCTTTCCTGTTCCAGGGAAGCAATCTTTACAATCATTTCCTTTGTCTGTGAACTTATTTCTCCCTCTATTAATCCTTTCTTTCTTAAATAAGGAACAAACAAAGAGGCTAATTTTTTAGGTTCGATTTTCCTAATATATTCTCCGTTCATCCACTCCAGCTTCTGAGGGTCAAAAACTGCTGAACTCTTCCCTACCCGCTCAAGAGTGAACTTCTCGATAAGCTCTTTTGGAGAAAAAAATTGTTGACTTTCCGGAGTAGACCACCCTAAGAGAGCTAAATAATTCACCATTGCCCAAGGAAGGTACCCCTTTTCTCTATAATAAGAAATAGAAGTAGCTCCATGCCTCTTACTAAGTTTTGTCCCGTCTTTTCCTAAAATCATTGGAATATGAGCATAAATAGGAATGGGAAAATTAAAAGCTTGATAGAGTAAAATTTGTCGGGGAGTATTGGAAAGATGGTCATCTCCCCTTATTATATGGGTAATTTTCATTAAAAAATCATCAACTACATTGGCAAAATTATAAGTAGGAGTTCCATCAGATTTTAATATGATAAAATCTCCCAATAATTTATTCTCAAAAGTAACTTCTCCCCTTAACAAATCCCTTACAGAAGTAGTTCCTTCCTCTAAGACTTTAAATCTTATTGCAGGTTTCCTTCCCTCCTTCTCTAATTTTTCTCTTTCTTTAAAGGAGAGTTCTCTGCATCTTCCATCATACTTGGGAGGTTTACCCTCTTCTTGCATTCTCTTCCTTCGCTGCTTTAACTCTTCCGGAGTACAATAGCAAAAATAAGCCTTTTTCTCTTTAATAAGTCTATAGGCATAATCTTTATAAATATTAAATCTTTGAGACTGGAAATAAGGTCCGTATTTGCCCCCTACTTCTGGTCCTTCATCCCAGTTTAATTCCAGCCATTTCAGGTCTTCTATTACTGAGCGGGAAAAATTCTGGGTAGAACGGGCAACATCGGTATCTTCTATACGCAAAATAAACTTCCCTCCCTCATGACGAGCAAAAAGCCAGTTAAAAAGAGCTGTTCTCGCTCCTCCTATATGAAGTTCTCCCGTCGGACTGGGAGCAAAACGAACCCGCACTTGTCTATCCATATTATACTCTACTACTTATTTTTATGCCGATTAGCTCGACGTTTCTTTTTTCTTTTATGTTTAGCAATCTTTGCTCTTTTTCTTCTTTTATCAGAAACCACTTCTTTCTCTCTCCTTTCCTTATTTTGGATTATCTTTTTACCTTTTACTCTATCTTAAATCTTTCCCTCCCCTCTCAATCGCTCAATTCCTATTTCAGCCATAAGCGCTTCGGTAGATAAAGGATATCGTGTGAGAAGTTTCTGGTATATGTCTTGAGCCTCTTCCCATTTTTCTTGAAGCTCGAGACATCGGGCTATTCCCAGAAATGATTGAGGAGCAACTACCATTCCCGGATATTCCTTCAATATCTCTTGATAAACATTAATTGCCCTCTCATAATCTTTCTTCTCTTCATAGATAAAACCTAACTTTATCTTAACCCAGGGGAGAAAATAGTCATTTTTATACCTCTTTATAAATTTTTGAAAAACTTCCTCTGCTTTATCGTAATTCCCGATAGAACATAAGCAGTCTCCTAAGTAAAGAAGGATCTCTCTTTTATTATTAACCAGCGGATACTTAGAGATAATTTCTTCATATATCCTGCTCGCTTTTTGATACTCCTCTAATCTCTCTTTGACATTCTCAGATTTTTGAGCCTTTTGATAAGAAAGGTTAGCCTGATAAAATTTCTCATAAGCTTTCCGGTTAGTTATTTCTCGATAGAGAAAAAATGCTCCTGTAGCTCCTCCTATAATGACTCCCATTGAGAGATAAAGAACAAATCTTTCTCCTATTTTCTTTAAAATCAAAGAGTATCTTTTTTTGAAGCTATTTTTCATTCTCTATATCCTCACTATCTTTATTTTCCCCCAAATTCCCATTCTCTTTCCCTTTATAATTAATCCTCCTCGAACTCCTGAAATATTTTTTAAAAGATCCAATCCTTCTTTAATATCTTTATCTTCTCTGACTACATTTCCCGTAGCTGTAGCTACAGCATCAGCGAGGGCTGTAGAAGAAGAAAGAATAACTACGGCATCCGCTTCTCCCAAACTTAAAGAATGTCCAAAAGTTCCCGCTGAACAGCAAATTCCCAGAGGAGTATCTTCTCCCTGTATCTCTAGAGCTATCTTCCCGGAAAGAGGGGACTCCCCGGCATAAACACCCACTCTCTTCCTCTTCCTCACTTCCATAAAAATATCCCCCCCGTTTTCCACAATAATCTGGCCACAGAAAGCGAGGAGTTTCTTTCCCACAAATTCTGCAATGGCACCGGCTACTGCGGCCATTGGTCCCACTCGGGCTTTACTTGCCGCCTCTGCCATTTCTCTTACGATTAAAGGCATATCCTCTTGAAGAGGAAAAGGCTTAAAGGTAGTTTTAAAAACAGGATTCCGATAAATATATTGCTCTATATCCTTTCGGCATTGGATCAACGCCTCTTCGGCCTCTCGAGATAATCTCTTATCGGAAAGAATAAGAAGATTACTCTCCTTAATACATACTTCAAAAGGTATTAACCTCCCTCTTTCAATAAAGTTTCTATATATCAATTTTTTTTCTTTCAATTTACCACGGTTTATGATATCTCTATCCCTATAGCTTTCTTAACAAGATTATTCAGCCTTTTCTCCCCTATCCCCGCATTTCTTTTAAAAAAATCAGGAATAACGGTAATTATCGGTAAAGATTTTTCCTTACTCAGTTCCTCAATTACATCCAGATACTCCTTAGCTAAAAATTCACTAATAAAGATAATTCCGTAATCTTGTTTTCGGAAGAAATTTCGAAGAATTTTTTCACCTTCTTTACTCTCTTCGCAGGTTATCGTCTCTATTCCCAATCCTCTAAAAGGGAGAGAGGTCTGTTTATCCGCAATAACAACCATCTTTAACATTGAATCAACTTCCTCCTTAAAATACCTCGTAAGATTTTTATTTCCCGCTGTTTAAGAAAAATATAATTAATTAAGGGTTCACGACCGAAAGTTATATAAGATCCTTTTCTTGTCCAATTTAGAATATCCTCTTCAAAAAAATGATCCAGCGTGAATAAAGATTCTTTTTCTTCCCACTCCTTCAAAGCTTCCTTTATTGCCTCTTTATAATTTATATTATGCAACCTTTCTACAAGAGCTTCTACGGGTTGACGGAATAACTTTTGATATTCAGAGCCAGGAATTTCTCCACCTTCTATAAAGATATTTTCATAGAGTTCCTCTCTTTCTCCCCACAATTTTATTCTCAAAAAAGTCTTTATATTAAAAGAATCAATCAATCGGTGCAGAAGTCCAATAAGAAAATGGTCATTATATTTCTGAAATCCCCTGGATATCCACCAGAATAACTCTTTATCCAGAAGAATATCTATAAACTGAGGCTGAGGATTCTCTTTTACCAGAGGAAAAATTCTCTCTAATAATACTTTAAAATTTAAGGGTAAATTGAAAAAATCTTCTTTTAAAATAGCTTCTTTAAAAATTTCTACATTTTGTGTTCCTGCCGAAGATAATAGATCTTCAAACGGGAGTTTTGATTGCAAATGAACTTTCAGAAGCACTTTTAAATTATGAAAATCGTATTGAATCCAGAATAAGTCTACTAAATCCGGCTCCGGGCAAAAACTTTTTAAATTTAAGTATGTCCTCCTCAATTCTTCTTCCAATCCAGCTTCAAAATCTTCCTCTCTCTCTACTCTTCTCAAAGATTCTGAGTAAGGAAATATCTTGCTTAAGATTTCCAGAGCCTCCCCTACCCTTCTGGCTTCTCTTAAACGAGAAAAATCAGCTTCTCCTAAGAGGTAGGTCTCTAATCCTCTTATTCTCCCGGTAGCATAAGCATAATCAGAATTTTTACTTCTTATCTCTAAATAGTCTACTTGAAAAGCCAATTCTCTTATCCACTATAGTTTTATCTATTATTATAAACATAATTCATAACATATGTCAAGGAAACGCATCAAATCATCTATAATAGTGACATATGTCCTCATACCTCAGAAAATGCTTGTCAATTATAGCTTCTCGGCGATACTGGAGATAACCAAAATTGAGGAGACGAACAAATGTCACAAGATGATATCATCGCTCGTCTTTCAGTAAAAAGTCAGGAATATATATTTTTGTATGAGCTTGAAAATAATTTTGAGCTTTCCCTAAAGGAAGCAAAGGGAATATTAGAATCGGCTAAAACAATATTTAACTTAGAAGAAGGATCTCATTCAGGAAATATTCGTCCTGGTCAGATAAAAGAGGTTGTCCTTGCTAAAGATGCATCCTCGGGAAAACCTTTAAGTCAGCTTAAAAAGATAGAAGTAACTTTAACCTTGGATGCTGGAGAAGAGGACCTCGATGTTCTTTCAAAATATGGTAGAACTCACCTTCGAGAAATACGCATCCTTCGATTGGTAGAAGAGGCTCTGAATCAAGGAGGAATTCTCACGCAGGAGGATCTTTCTCACCTCTTAAAGGTGAATGTTCGCACCATAAAGCGTGATATTACTCATCTTCGGAAATTAGGATACTTTTCACACCCGAGGGCAGATAAAGGGAATAGGCAGAGGGAAATCTCACAAGATGGCCATTGTTGAGTTTTACCTTCAAAGATATACCTACTCTCAAATCTCTAGAAGGACAAGACATTCTCCCTTCGCCATCAAAAGATATCTCACTACCTTTGCTCAGGTGATAAACTTAACTAAAAGAAGAATAAGTCCTCAGGAGATAGCCTTTCTTTTGGGAATATCTCCTCATCTAACTGAGGAGTATCTTAGACTTTACCAAAGATACAATCTACCTCAATACCAGGATAGAATAGAAGATATTAGTAGCTTCTTCTCCTTTCCCGGGGTTAGCTTTAAGAAAGGGGGTATTACATGAGAGTCACAAAGGAAAATTCACATTATCTTTCCATGAGCAAAAGAAGCTTTAAGCAGGCGGTGATTTGTCTTTTAGAAACAGAGTATAAGATTGTGGGTAGTCACAAGGTCATTCAGATGATAGCCGAGGATATAGAAGATCTTGCCAGACAGTCTTATCCTTCTCCTGTTTGTCCTGAACCCTTATTTGGGCTACCACCTCTTCCGCTGAGAAAAAGGTAAGCTATGGCAAAAGCGGAGAAGATCAGAGAACCTGTATTGTAAAACTTCCTTTCCTTACACCAAAAGATATCCAAGAAAGGATAGAGCCTCGTTCCAGACAAGAAGGACTCCTGCAGGAAGTGAAAAGAATAGTACGCATGATTAAAGCGGCTTTTAGTCAAGGAGGACTTTTATCCATAGCAGAGATTGCCACCATAATGGACCGTGGTCTTACCACTACTCAAAGAAAGCTCTCTAAATACCAAAGAGAAAAAAGTGACATTTTCCCCACCCGCAAGGGGTGGGGCTTCCGGCAGCAATTTTTCGTGAATCTTTAGTCCTTATTGTTGCTTAGATAAGAGTTTTTTTATCTCTTCCACCCCAGGTATCCTATCTACTATCTTTAGCTCACCATCTATGGCAAGAGCAGGGCTACCGGTGATACCTCTGGCAATCATCTGTGCCTGGTCAAATATATGCACCACTTCAGCATCAATACCTAGCTCGTTAACTGCTTTTCTCGCATTTTCTTCCGTTTTCCTGCATTTGGGACAGCCAACCCCAAATATCTCTATCTTCATATATATACGGTATACTATACATTAGTATACCTTTACCACCTCCTTTACAGTTTTATTTTTATACTATTTCTATAATGTTTTTATTACACCCATATAAATAAAACCAGCAATTATTCCAACCACAATAGCTAAAATAGCATAATTTAGCACACAGCGCCAGTTAATTAGTCTTGAAACACCCAACATTGATGGTACTGATGCCATGGGTGCACCTATAAGAAAAGCAATTGCCGCTGCTGGTGACATTCCCAGATTAAGGAGAGCTTTTACCAAAAATACCTCTACCAGAGTTGGTGTATACATAGGTACACCAATAGCAGCCCCCAATATTACACCGTGT
>JAGGVN010000157.1 GCA_021158005.1 Candidatus Aerophobota bacterium
GAGGGAAGTAGGGAGAGTAGAGAAGGGAAAATTTGGAGCACGAATGAGAATTTTCATTGATAACGATGGTCCGGTTACTTTAATTCTGGATAGTCAGAAAAATAGAGAATAGGTTGGTGGGGTTATCAGATTAAGGCTAAAATGAGGATAGAAATCTCGAAGGTAACTATAGGTTTAGAGATAGGGACAAGGGCTATAAAAGCCGTAGAATTGCTTCATAAAAGGAAGAATTATGAGTTAAGAAAATTAGTTAAAATAAAGCTCCCTTACGAAAAGGAGAGAGAGGTAGCTGTCTTTGAGGCTCTCAGAACTCTTATTAGAGATCATAGAATTAATACGCGCAGGATTGTTTTGGGGATAGGTGGAGACTCGGTAATTGTTCGGAGGATAAATTTTCCTCAGATGAAGAGGAGAGAATTTGAGCGAGCTATAAAATGGGAAGCAGAAAAATACATTCCCTACTCTATTGATGAAATTTGTATGGATTTTCATATTCTTAAGGAAACTCCTGAAAAGAGAGGGGAATTATCTGTTATTTTGGTGGGGGTAAAGAAAGAAGTAGTGGAGAATAGTCTTAAACTCCTTCAGAAAGTGGATATTGTTCCTCAAATTGTAGATGCAAATGTTCTGGCTTTATATAATGTCTTCAATTTATCTTATAAAGGAGGAATAAAGAAAGCGGCTATTTTGGAAATTGGACATAATACTACTACTCTCATCCTGATGAGCAAGGGAAATATTTTTTTGGTAAGAAATATAAATCTGGGAGGAGCTTTATTTACTCAAAATCTCGCCCAGGAGCTTAAGATGAATTACCCCGACGCAGAACAGGTAAAAGAAAAATGTGGATTTTTAATTCCTTCCGAGAGAGCTGAGACTACGCGGGAAATCGAACTCAGGGAAAAGGTGGATAAAATAATGAGGAAATCGATGGATCCCCTGGTGGAAGAAGTTATCAAGTCTTTTGATTACTATACATCTCAAACAAAAGGGGAAAGGATTGAGAAGGTAATTTTAAGTGGCGGAAGTTCTTGTTTGCCAAATGCTGATAAATTTCTATCTGAAGAGTTGGGGATTCCTGTAATAATAGGGAATCCCTTTGAAGGTATCATTTATAATAAAGAGAAATTCTCTCCCTTTTCCTTAGCCACAATTGGTCCTCTGTTTAGTGTAGGAGTAGGATTAGCTCTTCGAAGGATCTCCTCACTATGATAGAGATAAATTTATTACCTTTGCAGGTATTAAGACGAAAGGAAATTAGGTATTTTATTATTTTTGTCTCTACTGTTGCCTTTTTATCTATTTTAATTTGTTTTCTCTTCTCTTTTGGAGTAAGGAGCAAGATAGAGAACGCGCAGAAGCAATTAGTTTTAGTGCAAGAGGAGGTAAAAGAGCAGCAATCAGTACTGAGAGATTTAAAAGAATGGGAGAGAAAGAAGGCCAGTCTTTTATCGCGTTTAGAGGCGATGAAGAATTTACTTAACCGGAAAGTTTTAGCTCCCCGGATACTATTTGAGATAAGTAGATGTTTGCCTGAGAATATATGGATAATAGAGTTAACTAAAGATATTCAGGGCGGAGAGGAGGTTATTACTATTCAGGGTGGCAGTCTTACTCAGGCTGTGGACATAGCGAGATTTATGGAGAATTTAAATAATTCTACTCTTTTTGAGGAATTGAATCTTTCCAGCATTTCCCGAGAGGAATCTACCAGGGTAATGAAATTTAAGATTATTTGCAAACTAAGGAGAGAAAAGGATTGATCTTCAGTTGGAGGGGGAGGATAATCACCGGAGTAGGAGTATTTCTCGGAATAATAGGGATTTTTTACGGTATATTTTATTACCCGGCAGAAAAGCAAGTAAAGATGATAGAAAGTCAGATAGCCAGAGAAAAATTGAGGATTTTGCAACTTAAGAAGAAATCTCAAGAGTGCGAAGTATTAAAGGAAGAATGCACTAAGCTAAAGAATGAGATAGGGGAGATGGAGCAGGAATTTCCTCCAGAGGAACAAATTTATCCTTTTCTCCGAGATATGGGTTTGAGAGCCAGTCTCTACGAGATTGATTATCTTAATATCTCTGTAGGGAAGATCTCCACAAAGGGGTATTATCAATATATTCCCTTAGAAGTTCATTTATATGCTACTTATCATAAGTTAGGGATGTTATTATCCGACCTTAGCCAGAGGAAGAGGATGAGTTCCTTTAAAGTAGATAAATTTAGGATTCGGGGATTAAAGGAGGAAGAGAGAAAGGAAAGGCATTCTACTATAGAAGCAAGTTTATCTTTATCTATTTCTCTTTATAGATACTCTTTGTCCTCACCAACCTCGGAAAAGGAAATAATTAGCTCCTCAAGGACTGTTGGAGAGAGAAGAAGATGAGGAGAATAGGGAGAAATCTAAGAATTTTTCTCTATAGTTTTTTCTTATTTTTCTTATGTTTTTGTGTTGCTTCCTTTTCTTTTGAATATAAGAGCGAAGGAAGGCGGGATCCTTTTCTTCCTTTGACAGTAAAGGAAGAAAAGATTGAAGAAGAAAAACCTTTAGCCAGAAAAATACTCTTCAGTTCAGAATATAAAATAATAGGATTGGTATGGGATAAGAGAGAGATTCTTGCTATTATTCGAAAAGGAGAAAAAGTATGGATTGTGAGAAAAGGAGATGTAATAGAGAATTTAAGAGTATCCGAAATTAAGGAGGAAGGAATAGTCATTCTTGAGGGGGAGGAGAAAATAATTAAGATTAGAATGGGGGGAGGAAAGTGAAGAGAGCAAAAGTTTTAATGGTAGTATTTCTGGGAATATGGATTTTTACTCTGGGAAGGGGAGTAATTTGTAGCGACCAGAAAATTTCTGTTGATTTTACCGATGCTGATTTAAAAACCGAAGTATTACCAGTTATTTCTCGCCTCACAGGATTAAGTATTGTAGTTGCTCCTGATGTAGAGGGAAAGGTGACTGCTCGATTTGAGGAACCTCGACCAGTGATGGATATTCTTCGGATAGTTTTGGAAGCTAATAATTGCCAATATGAGAGAGTAGATAATTTTATTAAGGTAACCAGGATCTCCCCATCTATTCGTATCTTTTCCTTAAAATATGCTCTGGCTAAAGAGATGATAGTTTTACTTTCTCCTTTTCTTTCAAAAGAAGGTAGATTAGAAATCGATGAAGAAGCCAATGTTCTTACCGTTAAGGATTATCCTTCTACCTTAAAGAAGATAGAGG
>JAGGVN010000081.1 GCA_021158005.1 Candidatus Aerophobota bacterium
ATTAACTACTTTCTGTTGCTCCATTTTCAAAAAAATCCTACCCGAGAGGAAAAGTCAAAAAATAGAGTAATTTTTCAGAGGTCTCACGAATAATTATTTAACAATTTATTTTATGTAATAAACCTTTAAACAAGATTTCACTTTTCTTTGTGTTCATTCGTGTCCATTGGTGGCTAAATAGTTACTCTAAAAATAAAAGGAGAACAGAGAGATGAAAAAGATAAAATATGTTTTTTTGGCGGTAGTTTTACTTACTCTATCATTTCTATCCTCTCTATCCTCTAGTGGAGAATCATTACAAGCCAAACAAGTACATATTTTCTATACTTCTAACATATTAGGGCAAATTGAACCAATGAAGGATGAGAATGGGAATCCTGTTGGTGGAGTAGTGCGACTGGGTTACATAATATCCTTAAAGCGAAAGGAATTGGGTAATTTTTTACTTCTTGATAGCGGCAATGCCATCGGTCCAAATTCTTATCTCCGTTTTAGTGGCGGTCTGGATCAAATTAAAATTATGAATAGAGTTGGTTATACGGCAATGGCTCTGGGAGAGATGGAGTTTATGTATGGACCCGAAGCACTAAAAAAGTGCATAAAAAAAGCTAATTTTCCCTTGTTATCAGCTAATGTAATTTACAAAGATACAGGAAAATATTTTACTAATCCTTATTTTATTTATAATACCTCTGATGGTTTGAGGGTTGGTATCACCGCTCTCACCGATCCCGATATTCCCCTTTCTGTATATGGGTTTAGCAATCTTGAGATTGATTATCCATCCAGTTGCTTACCAAATATAATATACACCCTGAAAGAAGAAAAAGGTTGCGAGCTTGTAATTGTTCTTAGTAATCTGGGAAAAGAACAAGACAAACAATTAGCAGAATCTATCTCTAATATAGACACAATTATTGGTGGCAATATAAGGATTATATCGCCCTCAAAAGTCTATCAATTAATTCCCCAGGATATTAATAAAGGTGTATGCAGGTTTTATTCTACACCTCTTGCTACCAGTGTAGGAAAGATTAGTCTTGAAGTAGAAAAACATAATAACATAACCAGGTTAACCGATGTAAACTGTAAATCTTTTTATTTAGATGAAAAATCTTACCCTCAAGATATGATAGAAAAACAAGTACCCGAACTTAAAAAATTTGTGGAAAAAGATATAATTGAGCGCTATAGACCCAAAGAAGAGATGGTAATTGGTGAAGTAAAAGAAGATGAGACTATTAAACTTGCTGATTTAGTTTTGCTTTTAATGCAGAAACAAATTAATGCTGAATTTGCTCTTTGTGACCGGGGTTTATTTGGATGGTTTTTAAAAGATGTTAAGTTGCAAGGCAAAATTAAAGAATGTGATATTGATAATGGAATACCTTATCCCGATGATTTGGTTCTCGTAAAGATGACTGGTAACCAGATTTTAGACATCATTGACTATCATAAGGAACAAGTAGGGACAACAAAAGAGTTGATATTTTCACCAGGTTTTGACCCTGAATCTCAAAAAATCAATGGAAGGGACATAGATGGGGATGAAGAATACATTGTGGCTGTAAATAACTATTTAGCTGACCAGGGCGCAGGTTATTATATGTTTGAAGATGCAAAACTTATTAAGGATACTAATATAAAAATACGGGACCTTGTCTTAAATTATATAAAAGAAAAAAGTATTAAAGGACAAAAAATCAGTTTATATGAACTTAAACAATGGGCAGAAAGAATGCATTGGAAATACAAACTTAGCCTTTCCTCCACTGAACTGGACACTTTTTCCAAAAGCAAAAATGCAGATTCTTATTATGATATAGATAATTTTAGCTCATCCAAATATTATCAATGGAAAATTGAGCCTGTTTTTAAACTAAAAGGTTGTTCTAAAAAGCAATCTTTTGACTTTACTCTCACTTCAGAATACGGCAAACGTAAATATTTTCCTGAAGATGAAGATCCTTATGAGGAAGAAGTTGAAGATTCCGTAGATGCTGATTTAGATTATCGCAAGTCTATAGGAAAAGATTTTTATGGAACTATATTTTTAGAACTGGATGATTTAGAAATTACTCCAGAAGAAGAGGACTATAGGCAAGGTTCTCTCTCAACCAATTTAGGTATTGGGTACGAATTTTCTTCTGATTTTGACTTATCTCTTGGATTGAGTGCTCATAATAAACTATTTATTCCTGGTGAGGACTATGGTCTTTATTTAAACGCTGAATATCAAAAAGACTTTGACAATTTAAGCTTTGATATTAAGAGTTATATATTTTATATTCTGAGGTCAGGACAGGTTTGTAGTTATACCGGGGTAACTTCAAAGGTAGGTGATTATACAGTAAAAATAGAGAGTGAGATTGATGCGCCATTAACTGAAAATATTGACTTATATATTGAACCATTTATTTACTATGATTCTGGTGTTGGTGATTGGGCCTGGTCATTGAGTACTTCACTTAGCATCATTCTATCGCAGGGTTTGTTGCCTTAAATTAATTGCGAATGAAAGGAGGTGGTGTATATACATTCATTAAAAGTTGTATGGAGGAAATCTAAAGGTAATGTCAAGAGGTTCACAAAAGAAATACAGAAAAAATAAAAGGAGAATAAAAATTGAAGAATGTAAAATTGTCTGCTTGTTTTTTAGTTATTGTGTTAGTGCTGGTAAGTTTAGGAGTCGGAAGCGGATTGGCTATAGCAGGGGATATAAGTGTTGAGAAGGCTATCTATGAGAAGCTTAAAAAAAAGAACCTGTTGGGAAAGATATATAAAGATAAATTTCACGAAGACATGCCAGAGGGGATGGATGCTGATGTTATTAAGATTAAGTCTCCTTTACATGGCATTACAAATTATAAAAAAGAGGAATATCCTGAAAAGCCGTTATTAGTTGCGACTAGCCAGGTGACAAACTGTTGTCCAAATAAAGTAACCAAAACGCTCGGAGTTGATAGAACCACGGAGATCTCTTCAACCTGGTCTATTGATAAAACTTTGAGTATTGGTAGTAGCGCTACAGTATCAGGTGAAGTTCCTTTCGGCCCTGAGGTTAGCTATACTGTTACTACCGAATTCTCAGTAACAAAAACACATTCAGTAACAAAAACAAAGACACTCCACTGGCTAGATCAAACGGATGTAGACATAGACCCCTATACAAGGATATTGACACAGTTTATTGTTGAGGGAAAAGACGAAGAAAATATTCCTTTCTGGGTGGATTTTAATGTGAAAGGTTTAGTTGATATGAAATTCGCATTCCCGCATGGCAGAATCAAATTCTATGATGAGAATGGCGCACACGGAAAGAAGATAGGTGATTTTAGTGACAAGAGTTATGAAGTAAATCTAAAAAAGCACCATGTCATGAAAAACGATGAGGCAAGGTCAGTTAAGCTTTGCGGTGTCATACCAGGCACGGAGTTGAAAGTTTGGGATAACCCGGATGCAAGCTCCGATGATGACTATACAATAATCAAGGTCAAAAAATGGAAGTCGGAGATAATAATCAACACATTTGAGCATAGCTATGAGGATGAGTATGTTAAAGTTTCTTTTCATAAACATAATGGATTAGACGGTAAAATTTCTCGTTTTAGAGTTCGTCAGGGCAGGAAAGAAAGAATGTGCACAATCAATATTGAGAACTATCTATCAGAGGAAGATCGTAAGATTCACATTACCGGAGTGTGGAAAGGTTGTGGAGCAGTAAATACTGAGTGGATATTTTCAGAAGACCCTAATTTCCACAAATCTGATTGTAAGAAAGAAGAGTGCACGGTAAAGCAGACTGGCGAATATGTAAAACCAAAGCATGTGAAACGATTACCCGGCCCGCACATTCTTCGTAAAGAAGTCAAACCAAGATAGAGATAATTTAGTTTGCGAAAAAAGAAAACTTAAGAAAGTTTTAAAGCGAAGAGTGTCTCTAAATCCAAGAGGAATAAATTACTTTTACCAAGAAGAAGAGAGAAACTGGATCGAGAAAAGAGGTTAAATTAGATAAAGTTAACCCAATCTAAAAGTAAATAAAAGGAGAACGGAGAAAGGTATTTAGAGAACGAACTACTAGTATATAGATAGAATAAGAAATAAGAGCATCCTATTTATCCCAATATTTACAGTGCAGGATGTAGGGTGCTCTTTTTTATTAATGAAAGATATTATAAGCTCTTCTTTAAACCCATTATATTTTCTTAAAGGAGGATATTTCGAAAGAGCACACGACGATGTTTACCACAGATATTTTATCTAATTATATTCAGCATCACATAAAGATTTCACCGCAAATCGAGAAAAGAATAAATTTTG
>JAGGVN010000018.1 GCA_021158005.1 Candidatus Aerophobota bacterium
ACCATACGGCTGATATAGGAATAAAAGTAAGAGGAAAAACATTAAAAGAGTTATTTGAAAATGCTGCCTGGAGTATGTTTGACATTATAACAGATTTAGATAAAGTAAAAGCAAGAAAATTATTTAAACTCAATGTTGAAGCAGATGATATGGATGATTTACTCATTAATTGGCTTAGAGATCTTCTCTACAAATTCAATGGAGAGAATTATCTTCTAAAAGAATTCAAAGTAGAAAAAATTGAAAAATCTTCACTTAAGGGAAGGATAAAAGGAGAGAAATTAAATTTATCTTACCATTATTTAAAAAGAGAAATAAAGGCAGTGACTTATAATAGCCCCAAAGTTAAGAAAAAAGGTGAATATTGGGAAGCACAGATAATTTTTGATATATAAAGGAAGAAAATGAGTGAGGAATATAAGATAAAAAAAATCGATGATTATCGGTGGGAAATTCCTAAAGTAGAGGGAATGAGGGTTCCGGGCCTTCTCTATGCTGACGAGAAAATGCTTAAGATCGCTCAGAGAGACCGCACACCTGTCCAGGTCAAGAATGTAGCTTATCTTCCCGGAATTGTAAAATACTCTCTGGCTATGCCTGATATGCACTGGGGATACGGTTTCTGCATAGGAGGGGTAGCGGCTACGGACCCTGAAAAAGGAGGAGTCATTTCCCCCGGAGGTATTGGTTACGACATTAACTGCCTCTCTGGAGAAAGCCTCATTCTATCTCCTTTCGGTTACACCCTGAAGATAAAAGATTTTGAAAATATCTGGGAAAAAAGAGAAGTTAACTGTTTTGATTTTCAGGAAGATGCCTTGACATCCACTCCTATTATTCGATTTTTAAAAAGATTTCCTGCGAATAAAGTCTATAAAATAACAACGGAAACGGGTAAAGCTATTATAGCCACCGAGGACCATCCGTTTTATACTGAAGATGGAATGGTCCCTTTAAAAAGGTTGAAGGAGGGAGGGAAAATAGCTACTTATCCCTTTAAGGGAGTCTTCTATGAAGAGCCTTCCGATGAAATTATTCTTGATGAAGAAAAAATAAGAAATTCACTTTTCAAGATAGAGAAAAATTTAGCCCCTCAAGAGAGAGGACAAATTATTTCCCATTTAAAAAGACGAGGATTTATTCCTTTAAAATATAACTCTCCTCTCCTACCTTATTTATTAAAAATAATGGGGTATCTCTGGGAAAATGAGAAAGTTTCCCTGAAAGAAAAAGAAACAGTGCAATTCTACGGTAAACCCGAGGACTTAAAAGAGATAAGAAAAGATATTGCCTCTCTGGGATTCACCTCCTCTCGAATCTACTATCAAAAAGAAAACTTGGGTAAAGAGGCTTTCTGTAAGATAACTTCGAAGAGCTTCGTTATCCTCTTAAATATTCTTGGGGTTTCTTTCGGAAGAGAGACTAATCCCCTTCCGGGATGGCTTCTGAGAGCCCCTCTCTGGCAAAAAAGACTCTTTTTGTCTACCTTCTTCGGGGTAAAATTATCCCTTCCGCCAGTTTATCCTTATTGTCCACTGGTTTCCTTGAATAAGGAAAAAGAATTTGCAGAAAATGGAATAAGGTTCTTAAAAGACATCTCCTTTTTATTAAATGAATTTGGAGTAAGAATTCAGAAAATCAGTCGAAGGCTGGATCCTGCAAGTAAAGAGAGAGAAAAACCCTGTTATGAGTTATGCCTCACTCTTTCTGGTCAACCTGAGGATCTTATTAATCTTTATGAGAAGATTGGCTTTGAATATAATTATAAACAACGTTTTTTAGCCAATGTAGTAACCTATTTTTTATCTTTAAGGAGACTGGTAAGTAATCTTGCCCATCTCCATTTTCCTTCTCAGAAAAATTCTCTTTATGATTATGAAGAAAGAGGAGAACCTCTTTATTTCAATAAATTTTTAAGGGAAGCTACCCAGGGATTGGGATATTCGGGAATGGTCTGGGAGAGAATAATTTCTAAAAGAGAAGTAAATTTTCCTCGTTATGTCTACGATTTCACAGTCAGTCATCCTCATCATAATTTCGTTGCTAATCATTTTGTAGTCTCTAATTGCGGAGTAAGACTTATAAGAACCAATCTTTATCTGGAAGATATAAAAAATAAGCTCTCTTCTCTTCTTAGAGCTCTATTTACAGGAATCCCCTGTGGAGTAGGCTCTTCTTCCTCTCTAAGACTTTCTTCCTCAGAATTAAAAAAAGTTCTCAAAGAGGGGGTAAAATGGGCCCTAAAAAAAGGTTATGGGCAGGAAGAGGATTTAGAAAGAACAGAAGAATACGGAAGAATGGAGGGAGCAGACCCTGAGAAAGTAAGTGAAAAAGCGCTGAGAAGGGGGCTTGACCAGTTAGGAACGTTGGGTTCAGGAAATCATTTCCTGGAAATAGATATAGTGGAAAATATCTATTTACCAGAGGTGGCAAGGATATTTGGTTTAGAAAAAGGGCAGGTTGTGGTAATTATTCACTCTGGGTCTCGAGGTCTTGGCTATCAGATTTGTGATGATTATTTAGTAAAAATGCGCGGGGCGGTAGGTAAATATAAAATTTCCCTTCCTGATAGACAACTCTCTTGCGCTCCACTTACTTCCCCCGAGGGAAGAGACTACTTTGCGGCTATGGCTTGTGCGGCTAATTACGCCTGGACTAATCGCCAGATAATGACCCATTGGACGAGAGAGATTTTTGAAAAGGTGCTAAAAATTTCTTCTCGAGATTTAGAAATGAGATTGGTTTATGATGTGTGTCATAATATTGGAAAATTTGAAGAACATAGAGTCAACGGAAAGAAGAAAAGAATATTCGTCCATAGAAAGGGTGCTACACGCGCCTTCCCCCCATTTCATCCTCTTTTGCCAGAGGTTTACCGCTCCTCCGGCCAACCGGTATTGGTTCCGGGAGATATGGGAACAAATTCTTATGTAATGGTGGGAACAAATTTAGCTATGGAGGAAAGCTGGGGAAGTACCTGCCATGGTGCGGGAAGAGTAATGAGTCGTTCTCAAGCAATAAAAACTGCTCGGGGAAGAGATTTAGAAAAAGAACTTAAAGATAAAGGGATTCTTATTATTGCTAAGGGTAGAGGAACCATCGCCGAGGAGATGTCCGAAGCTTATAAAGATGTAGACCAGGTAGTAAGAATAGTAGAGAAAGCAGGATTATCTAAAAAAGTAGCAAAATTACGCCCCTTAGGAGTAATTAAGGGGTAAAGTTAATTTAATTATAATAGGAATTTCTTTGTTAATCCTCTCATTTGCTTGGTCTTCTAACTTAGGTAACCGAAGGAAGAGTAGCTTTAGCATTGAGGGGAGATATTTTCCCTCAAGTAGTTTAATTTATCCATCCTCGTAGTTTCATTGCCTCTACTACCCGAGTTAAAGCTATCATATAAGCGGCTATTCTCATGTCCACTTTATTCTTTATGGATAATGCTAACACTTCTTGGAAAGTCCAGGAAATTTTTTTATCCAATCTTTTATAAACCGTTTCTTCTCCCCACGGATACCCATAGAGATTTTGAACCCATTCAAAGTAAGAAACAATCACTCCCCCGGCATTACAGAGAAAATCCGGAATTACAAATATATTCTTATTGAAGAGTATTTCGTCTGCTTCTGGAGCAGTCGGTCCATTAGCTAATTCCGCAATAACTCGGGCATTGATCTTATGAACATTTTCTTTAGTAATACAATTTTCCAGGGCTGCTGGGCAGATGATATCTACTTTTAACTCCCATAGCTCTTCGTTACTAACGCTTTCCGCTAAAGGAAACCCTCTTACTGAACCTGTTTGATTTTTATACTTTAGAACTTCCCGAGGATCCAGTCCCTTTTCACAATAAATACCTCCCTTAGAATCACTTATAGCTATAATCTTTGAACCAAAAAGATCTCTCATTAAAATAGCCATCCAGGAACCAGCATTTCCATATCCCTGAATAGCTACGGTTGCCGAAGATAAATCTATATTTAGGTGCTTTGCTGCTTCCCTAACAGCAAAGACTCCACCCCGAGCAGTCGCGTCATGACGACCTTGAGAACCCCCCAGAGAGAGAGGCTTCCCTGTAATAACACCGGGGCAGTTATATCCTCTTAGTTTTGAATATTCATCCATCATCCAGGCCATCACCTGAGAGTTAGTATATACATCTGGAGCAGGAATATCTTTTTCTGGGCCTATGAGATCATATATACGATCAATGTATCCCCGACTAAGCTTCTCTAACTCGTTCCGAGACAACTCCTTAGGATTGCAAATTATTCCACCCTTAGCTCCCCCAAAAGGAATATCTACCAGCGCACATTTCCAGGTCATCCAGGAAGCTAATGCTCTTATAGTATTAATATCTTCCGCAGGATGAAACCTGACTCCTCCTTTACAGGGACCTCGAGCATCATTATATTGCACTCTAAATCCTTTAAAAATCTTTATTTTTCCATCATCCATCTTTACCGGAATAGAGACGCTCAGTTCTCTCATCGGCATCTTCAAAAACTCACGAACACCTGGAGTTAAAGACAAAAAATTTGCAGCTTTATCTATCTGCTCCTGAATATTCTTAAAAGGGTTTAGTCTGTTCTTTAAGGTCATTTTTTCCTCCTTTTTAGATTAGAAAAATTTTCGGGAAATTTAGTACTTTTCTTCAGGCAACCTAAGGTTGCGGCTACCTTCACTATACTTTTTGTCCTTTTGATTTTCTCGCAAGATATATTTCTATTATTATCCCTGCTAAGATGACCAAAGAGGCTATTAAATAAGGAACTTTTAAATTATAAATCTGAGCAAAGATTCCTCCGATAAGCGGACCAGCTAAGGCTCCCCCTCCTAAAAAGACTTCATGGATACTGGCTTTCTTTCCCTTATCCTGAGAACTACTCAAACTATAAAATATACTGGAAAAATAACTAATTCCTGTAGTCATTCCCAGAAATATAAAGGATATTCCAAAGACAAAAAGAGAAGGTATTAAGAAAATACATAAAATTCCTACTGCTCCTAATATCTGAAAAAAGACAAGAGGAAAGAGCCGATAGTGCCAGCGAGAACTAAAACCCAGAATATAAAAGAAGAGAGCCTGGGAGATAAAAGGAAGAAAAATTAAAATACCCAGAATTGTCGGCTGAATTCCTATTTCTACAGAAAGCTTAGGAAACAGATATCTAACTGTTCCAATGGCAAACCATCCCGTAAAATTAGCTATGCGGGCAAGATTAAGATAAGAATTTTCCAGAGCACAATCTTTAACTGGGGAAATACCACCTGTAATAATAACTTTTTCCTCTCCTTTATATGCTGGTAATTTCTTTAAAATTAAATAAATAACTCCTCCAGAGAGAAGAGCGGCAAAATAAAAAGGAAAACGATAATTAAGTTCAAATAATATACCGCATATTAAAGGTCCTATAGCTACCCCCAAACTCCAGGAAACATTAAAAAAGCTTATTCTCTTTATTAATTTTCCTTTCCCCCTTTCAGCAATCCATGCTTCAAAGGATGGCCAAAACATAGCCCCTGCTATACCTATAAGAGCCATAAAAATAAGAAGATGAAAAAAACAAGTTGCTAAAGAGATACTTAAGGAAGAAAAAAGGTAGAGAAAACAACCAAGGACCACCATATACTTTCGTCTCCAGCGGTCGGAGAGCTTTCCGAAGGGAATACAAAAGAGGATATAAAAAATACTCACTATAAATCCCAGCCCTCCTAATTGGAGGGAATCTGCTTTTAACTTAATAGCTAAAAGAGGACTTGCCAGAAGAACAACCCCTATTACTATATCAGTTAAAAAAGAGACTATATAAAATAAAAAATTATTCTTTCTTTTCATTTCCTATTTCTCTGGGGAATTAATACTCGGGGTAAGGAGGGCTAAGATTAATTTCTCCATAGCGCTCTTCGCTTCTTCTTTCCCTCTTTTTATAGAAACCTCTGTCTTTACTAAATATTCATAATCTTTAATTAACTCCGGGATACTAAAATCTTTACTTGCCTTAAGATACTCAGAAGCTATATCCGTGTAAAAATTATAATACCCCCGAGAACCAAATATAAGAGAAGAAGCTTTTTGAGAAGAAATATTTACTCCCTTCTCCTTAATTCTTAGAAGAGTGCGAATTTCACGCGCGAGAAGAGAATGAATTCTCAAAGGTTCTTCTCCTCTTTCTAAAAGTTCGGAAAGGATGGAAAGAGAAAGTAGAAGATTTTTTTCTCTAAAAGCTCTGGTCAAATCAAATACTCCTCTTCCTTTAATTTCTCTGGTTAATTCTCGAACATCTTCCTCTCTTATTGTTCTCTCTGGATGAACGAAGATAACTAATTTTTCTATCTCTTTACTTAAAGAATAAAGATCATTCCCTATTTTATCTTTAAGGTAAAGAATGGCCCGGGAGGATATTTTTTTTCCTTCTCTTTCAACTCTCTGCTTAATCCATTCTATTACTTCATTATTCCATAATGGATAAAAAGAGACGACCTCTCCCTCTTTTAAATAAGTTCGGTAAAATTTTTTTCTTTTATCAAACTCTTCCCCCACACAAACAAGACAGGTAGTACTTACCGGGTTTTCTAAATATTTTCTCAGGATTTCTCTGTCTTTCTCCTTCAATTTATCAACCTCCTTTACCACTACCAGCCGATATTTACTATTAAAGGGGAGAATATAAAGAGATTCAATAATTTCAGCAGAAGAGGTATTCTCCCCGGAAAATATCTCGTAGTTAAAATTTGTATAGGAAGAAGGAATAATTTTTTCTTTAAGTTTTTGGAGAGCTTCTTCTTTGAGATAATTTTCTTTACCTTCAAATAAATAAGCTTGAGCAATCTTTCCTCGCTCAAGCCTTACTATAAATTCCTTATATTTCATCTAAAATCCTGAGCATACTCTCTGATTGTTTTAACTTCGTTAAGAGTCAGTGATTATGATTAAGAACTAATGTAGCCAATCAATTTATAAACTAACTTTGCCGCTAAGAAATCGGGAGAAATGTTTCCCGGGAGAGGAGATAGTTCTACTATGTCTACTCCTACCACTCTCTTATGTTCAGTAAGGTAACGAAGAATTTCTAAGACTTTATACCATCCTAATCCCCCTGGTTCAGGGGTGCCTACAGCCGGCATAATAGAGGGATCAAATACATCGAGATCTATGGTTAAATATACCTCCTCGGATAAATACTCCAGGATAAAATCTTTCCATTTATCTTCTTTCATAATATCCTCTGCCCTTAATATCTTAAGAGAATTTTCTTTTATATAATCATTTTCTTCTTTACTTAAACTTCTTATCCCAAAGCCAAGAAAAGGACAGAACTCTCTTATTCGACGCATAGTGCAGGCATGACTATAAGGGGAGCCCTCATAAGAATTTCTCAAATCTGCATGAGCATCTAATTGAAAGACTGATAAAGAAGAATATTTTTCCACAAAGGCTTTCACAATCCCTATAGTGATGGTATGTTCTCCCCCCAGGGCAAAAAAGAATTTTTCCTGGGAGAGAAAAGATTTAGTAAATTTATAAATTTTTTCTACCATCTTCTCTGGTCCGGAAGATATTATTTTCACCTGGGGGTGGGTAAATATCCCTATGCGGTAAGGCTCTTTATTTAACTGTTCATCGTAAAGTTCAAGATGCTGAGAAGCTCTAATAATAGCTTCTGGTCCCTCTCTTGTCCCCCCCTTATAAGTAGTGGTAGCTTCATAAGGAATGGGAATAATATTAATGTAGGCATTCTCAAAACAAGAAAATTCCTCCGGCAGATCCCCGAAATTATTCATTTTCTCTCTACTTCAATTAATCAATAAAAACAGCGGCTGCTATTACCGTAGTCCATATTCCCCGTTTATCCCCAAGAGCTGATTGAGTGATATTGGTAGTCTTTACAATCTCTCCACTTATTTTCCATATCTCTTTTTTTTCATCGTAACTACTCTCAGGGTTAAACTTCACCCCTAAAATAGTTGCTAACATAGAAGCGGCTAAGTCTTCTGCATATTCTCCTGCTTTTTTTTCCTTTTCTCCAAAGCTTTCGTGCTCTGAAAGATAACCATACTTATCTTTTTTTCGAGGAATAGCTAATCCTATAGAAGCTGCTACCAAACGATGAGGCTCATTAGTAGCATTTTGAGCAATTACGCAATGGATAATCTGACCCGGACGCAAAAGTTTTTTACCTCTTTCTCGAGAAATTAACTTACAACCCGGGGGATAAATACTGGATACCTTAACTATATTATACTCAGCTAATCCCGCATTTCTTAAGGCGTCTTCAAAAGAAGCCAGTCTTTCTTTGTTTTTCCCCACCCCTTTAGTTAAGAATGCTTTCGTTGGAAGAATCATTTCTCTTTACCTTCTCCACTTTCTTCTCTGGATGTAATACTTTATCTACCAGTTTCAAAGCACAATATTCCCCACACATAGTGCAAACATCCGAAATACGGGGCCTACTCTCATTACGGATTTTTCTTGCTAATTCCGAATCTATAGCTAAATTAATTTGAGCTTCCCAATTTCTCTTTTTTCTCATCTCTCCCATTTTTATATCCCAATCTATAGCTCCTTTTACCCCTTTACTTATGTCTCCTATATGGGCAGCGATACGCGTAACAATTACTCCCTCTCGAACATCCTCAACAGTGGGAAGTCTTAAATGCTCAGCAGCAGTAACATAGCATAAAAAATCTGCACCCGAACTTGCCGCATAAGCGCCTCCAATAGCTGAGGTAAGATGGTCATAACCAGGAGCGATATCTGTAACCACCGGACCCAGTACATAAAAAGGAGCTCCCTGACATAATTTCTTCTCCAGAAAGATATTTGTTTCTATATCTGTAAAAGGAAGATGTCCCGGCCCTTCTATCATCACCTGCACATTCCTTTCTCTAGCCTCTTTAGCTAATTCTCCTAAAAGAATAAGCTCCTGAATTTGAGCTCTATCGGTAGCATCGGCTAATGATCCCGGTCGAAGTGCGTCTCCAAGACTTAGAGTAATATCATACCTTTCTGCTATCTCTAAAAGACGGTCATACTCTTCATAAAGAGGGTTCTCCTTATTATTAGCTATCATCCAGGTAGTCAAGAATGCTCCTCCCCGACTGACTATATCACTAACCCTACCTTCTCTCTTAAGTCGCTCCAGAGTCTGTTGAGTAAGACCACAATGAACAGTCATAAAATCAACCCCATCCTCGGCTTGTCTTTCAATAACCTCAAATATTTTCTCCTTTTCCATCTTTATCAAAGCTTTTTTTTCTCTAATAGTTTCTATGGCTGCCTGATAAATAGGAACAGTTCCAAAGGGAAGAGAACAAGATTTTAGTAAAGTTTTCCGAATTTTATTTAAATCCCCACCGCTACTTAAATCCATTACAGTATCTGTCCCTGCTTTTATGGCTACATTAAGTTTCTTCAGTTCATAATCTATATCTACATAATCAGGAGAAGTTCCCAGGTTAGTATTAACCTTAGTCTTCATCCCTTTTCCAATAGCTTTTGGACAAGATAGACTCCGCTTTAAATTTTTAGGGATAACAATTTCTCCTTTTCTTACTCCTTCGAGAATATACCCAGGAGTTACATTCTCCTCGGTAGCTATTTTTTTCATCTCTAAGGTAAGATTACCCTTTTTTGCTTCACTTAATTGAGTCATTATATTATCCTTCTCAATAATTATTTTGTAAAAAATTTTCGCTCATTATAATTTAGTTTAGTTTTTTCAAGAGGTTTGTCAAATTTTTATTCTCTTGCGCTTTAACAGAAAAGTTTTTGATTCTTTAAAAAAAGTATTAAACTTTAGAGTTTAACTTTCCTTCAATCCCGAGAAAGTATTGTCTATTTCCTTCAGAATAAATCTAATTTTCTGTAACTCCCCTTGCTGGAAAGTCTCCTGGGGGAGCCAAGAGAAAAAAATGCCTCTGTTTGCTCATTATAAACGATTTGATGCGTGTTTTTGACTTTCTTAGTTTTCTGTAGTATATATTAAATATGATTTCCTTAGAAAAGATCTATCGCATAATAGACGCTAATCTCAATCGAGCTACTGAGGGTTTGCGGGTAATAGAAGATGTGGTAAGATTTATCCTAAATAATGCTCATCTCTGGGGAGAAATAAGAAGAACAAGACATTCCCTAGTTAAAATAATGAAAGAAGAGGCAAGTTTTGATTTTCATAAGTTAATTACCTGTAGAGATTCTTATAATGATGTAGGAGCAGATTTTAAGGAAGAAGGAAGGGAAGGAATTGAAAACATAATTAGAGCAAATTTTAGAAGAGTAGAGGAAGCAGAGAGAAGCTTAGAAGAATTTAGCAAATTAATTACTCCCTCTTTAAGTGAAAAATTTAAGAAAATTCGTTTTCAAACATATTCTTTAGAAAAAAGAGTAGAAGAAAAACTTTATAATGCTCTCCATAATAAGCAAAAATCCTGAAGAGACACAAAAATTCGGAGAAAAAATAGGTAAAAACCTCTTTCCTAATTCAATAATAGCCTTAATTGGTAAATTAGGAAGTGGGAAAACCACCTTAATTCAGGGAATAGGAGAGGGATTAGGGGTTCTTTCCCCGGTTAAGAGTCCTTCTTTTACCCTTATCCATGAATATCAGGGTCCTCTTCCTTTATACCATTTTGATCTTTATCGGCTGACTTGTGAAGAAGAAATTGAACATTTAGGATATGAAGAGTACTTTTTTAAGAAAAGAGGAGTAGTAGTAATAGAATGGGCAGATAAAATGGAGAGTCTCCTCAACTTTCCCCATCTTAAAATAAAGATAAGAATGATAGATTTTTTTCAAAGAGAAATTATTCTTATATCCCGGGGAATTGCTTATAAAAAATTAGTAGAAAAATTGCTCAATCACTAATTATCACGAGGATAAGGAATTGGCGATAAGTAAAATACAGATTGGAAATTAGAAATTAAAAGGAGAAATAACTTGTTAATTCTGGCCATAGAAACTTCGGGAGAAGAAAATATTCTCTGTCTCGGGAACGAAGAAGAGATTATCTGGCAACGAATAATTCCTGGTTCCGCTTCTAAAGAAATCTATCCTCTTCTGCATACTCTCCTCAAACAGAAGGACAGGAAAATTCAAGAGGTAAAAGGGATAGTAGTGAGTTTAGGACCAGGTTCCTTTACAGGATTACGGGTAGGAATAAGCGTAGCTAAAGCTTTAGCTTTCTCTTTAAATATTCCCGTGGTGGGTATTCCCACACCTGATCTCTGGGCATCTTCCTGTAACCTGGAGGGAATTATCTGCGTAATTTACAAAGCCCATAAGAGAGATACCTATTACGGAAATTTCTACAGTAAAAATGAGGGTAATTCTATTTTTCCAGATCAACCATCAGAAATGAGAAGAGTAGAGCCATTCCCATTTTTACTTTCCCTCAAAGAAATTATTCAAAGAGCTCGAAAATTCTTCCCCCGAAAAGTAAACTTTATAGTAGTTAAAGAGGCAAAAATAGCTGAAAAGATAAAAAAAGAAAATCCTGATTTCTCTACTCTTTGCAAAAGAATTTTCCCCCTCAACAGTTTTCTTTCCTTAGGAATAGAAAGAATCAAAAGAGGGAAAACAGATAATATTTTCACCTTAACTCCTATTTATCTCTCCTGTGCAGAAATAAAAATTCGTCAGATGAGAAAGAATGACCTGCCCAGAGTGAGTGAAATTGAAAGACTTTCTTTCCCTATTCCCTGGCCTCAAAGTGCTTTCTTGAAAGAGCTCGATAAGAAAGAATTTGCTTTCTGGTGGGTGATAGAATATAAGAAGTTAATAGTAGGTTATGGAGGGTATTGGAAAATAAAAGACGAAGCTCATATTGTTAACCTTGCCATTCATCCTGATTTCCGGAAAAAGGGACTGGGAACAAAATTATTATCTTTCCTCCTTACACAAATTCAAAACCAGCGACTCTCAACCATCACCTTAGAAGTAAGGGAATCTAATGTTATTGCTCAACGCTTATATGAGAAATTTGGATTCCGTAAAATAGCTATTCGTCCCCATTATTATATTTATGAAGATGCTATTGTTTATTGGAAGAAGTTGCCTGATTAATTATCTTTTGAGCTACTTCTTCGGGAACCCTTTCATAATGAGAAATTCTTCTTCTAAAAATTCCCCTGCCCTGAGTTAAAGAACGTAAGGAGGCAGAATAATTATGTAATTCTGATAAGGGGACGTGAGCTTTTATCTTCTCCCTTCCTTTATAAGATTCTACTCCTATAATCTTTCCTCGACGGCTATTCAAATCTCCATTAATTTCACCCAAAAATTCATTGGGAACCTCTACTTCTAACTCTGCAATTGGCTCCAAAAGGATAGGGTTAGCTTGCTCTACTGCTTTTTTAACTCCCATAGAACCGGCAATTTGAAAAGCTATATCAGAAGAATCTACCGGATGATGACTTCCATCAAAAAGGGTCACCTCTATATCAATCAAAGGGTAAGAAGCTAAAACTCCCTTTTTTAATGCTTCTTTTACTCCCTTTTCTACAGCCGGAATATACCGTGAAGGAACTACTCCTCCTTTAATAGCGTCTACAAATTTAAATCCCTCTCCCCGGGGTAAAGGTTTGACGCGAAGCCATACATCACCGTATTGTCCGTGCCCCCCAGTTTGTCTTTTATATTTCCCCTGAGCTTCGCTGGTAGTGGTGATGGTTTCCCTATAGGGAATACGAGGGACTTCTTTCTCTACCTGCAAGTTAAATTTATTTTTTAAACGTTCGATGGTAATTTCCAGATGGACTTCTCCCATACCAGAAAGAATTGTCTGTTTTGATTCTTTATCCACTTCCACTCTGAGAAAAGGGTCTTCCTTGACTAATCGTGCTAAAACCAGACTCATCTTTTGTTCGTCTTTTCTACTTACCGGTTTAAGAGCAATAGAAGTAGTGGGTTCTAATAAGGGCACCGGAGGAAAAGTAATAGGAGACTGAGGATCACAGATTGTATCCTGAACATATGTATTTTTAAGTTTTGTTAACGCTCCTATATCTCCCGCAATCACCTGGGAGACTTCTTCTCGTTCTCTCCCTTGAACTAAATAAACCTGCCCGATCTTCTCTTCCTCTTTCTGAGTAGAATTATAAACAGTACTTCCTGAAGAAAGCTTCCCGGAATAGACCTTAAAAAAATTAATTTCTCCTAAATGTTCTTCTGTTAAAGTTTGAAAAATGAAAGCAGATAAAGGTTCATTCATACTTATCTTTCTTTCCACCTCTCCTTCTTTTCCAGGACAGCTTCCCTTTACAGAATCTCTAATTAAAGGTGAAGGTAAGATATTTACCATAGCATCAAGAAGAGGTTCTATCCCTATGTCTTTAAGCACGCTCCCGCACATAACCGGCACAAAATTACCCTGATGAGTCCCATCTTTAAGCCCTTTTTCTAACTCTTCTTTTGACAATTTTTCTGTTTCTAAATATTTCTCAATAAGAGAATCATCAGTCTCTGCTACCACTTCTAAAAGTTTTTTTCTAAATTCTCTTATTTCATCCTGGAATTCGGAAGGAATCTTTGCATCTTCATCATCTAATTTCCATAGGTTTACTATCTTAGAAAAATTTCCCTCACTGGTTAAAGGAAATTGCAAGGGAAGACAGACAATTTCTGCTTCCTTCTCTATCTCCTGAAGAAATTGGGGAAAATTTATCTTTCCCTCTTCTATCTTATTAATAAATATTAAGAAAGGCATCTTTTCCTCAGTAAGGTATTGAAAAACTCTCCGGGTTTCACTGGTTATTCCTTCTGATGGAGAAGTAACCACAATAGCCGCTTCTACTCCTCTTAAAGCAAACCTTATTTTATCTACAAAATCGGAAAACCCGGGCATATCCAGAAGGTTTATCTTGTGATTTTTCCAGGAAAAATGAAATAAACTGGGATTTATACTAAATCTTCTCCTTTTCTCTATCTCATCATAATCAGATAAAGTTGTTCCTTCTTCTACACGCCCTCTTCTTCCGGTAACTTTTACCTTATAAAGTATAAGTTCTACCAGGGAAGTTTTTCCTGTTCCTTGACCTCCTGCTATAACTATGTTTCGTAAATTTTCTATAGACATATTTCTCCTCTCACTTAATTCTTGCTTTATATCTAACTTCTCTCTTCCCCTTTGGAGGAATCTCTACTTCATAAAATATAAGATTACCTTCCTTCGTGTATTCCAAAGGTTCACTCTCTAAAATCTCCCCTTCTCCATAAAGATATTCACGAACCTTTATCTTTACCGGAATGTCCCGATAATTCCAAAGGATTATCCTGTAAGCATATTCTTGTTCTCCAGATTTTAATCGTTGATAAAAAGTTTGCACTCTTTCGCCCTTCAAGCTCTTTGCCTGCCCCAAGCAGATACTTCCCTCTCTTCCAGGCAAAACAGAAGGAAAATTATCTTTACTAACGAAAAATACCCTCCCTTCTTTCTCTTCATAAATATATACCTCTCCCTGCGGAAACAAAAATCCCAATCCATTTTCTTTATTATTTTTAAATACCATCTCTTCCCTTACCTCATTCCCATACTTATCGGCATCAAAAAGGAATTTTCTTACTAAGGGAACATTTTTATATAAAAATAGAGGAATCTGTTTCTCTTCCCCATTTTTAAAAGTTAAAGGGAAAGGCAAAGAATACGATACTTGCTTCTCTTCTTCCGCTGAAGAAACAGAAGTAATTAAAGTTAAGAAACTATGATAAAAGTCTCTTTCGCTTTTGTTCTCTATTTTTGCCCAACCAGATATATTCACTGAATCAGCGTCTTCATTTAACTTTATCCTATAATTCAATGTCCACTTTAAACCAGAAATTAAGTAAAAGACTCTCAGTAGACTGGTTTTCTCCTCTTCTGATTTTATCTTCCAGATAAGGGAATTAGAAGTATACTCCTGTTCCACAAATTCAGCATTTTCTATGGAAGGATAAATCGAATCTAAAATTATCTTTGTGCTTACAGGAGTAAGGACTACTTCATTAATTCCTTCTTTCAATTCTATTCTTTTTACTCGCTCTATCAAACTCAGATTATCAAAAATAGTAACTCTGGTGAGTTCCTCCTCTGCAAATATTGGCAAACTTAACAGAGAAAAAACAATTCCTGTAAATAAGATATAATTTTTAAATTTCATTCTCTCACCATTCTAATATCATAGAAGCCCAGGTAAGACCTCCGCCAAAGGAAGTTAAAAGTAATTTATCCCCCTTTTTTACTCTCCCTTTTTTTACTGCTTGATCCAGGGCTACAGCAATAGAAGCTGCCGACATATTTCCACATTGGTCAAGATTAATGCAAACCTTATCCATACTTAATCCCACTCTTTTAACCACCGCTTCTATAATACGAATATTTGCCTGATGAGGAATAAAGAGGTCAATATCATGGATACTAAATTTACTCTTTTCCAGGGAAATCTCTATTGCCTTGACCATAGCTTTTACTGCCTTTTTAAATAACTCATTTCCTTTCATCTTCATATAATGTTGTCTTCTCTTTACTGTCTCAAAACTCGCCGGAAGCCTAGAACCTCCTGCAGGAACCCCCACCAGATCAGCTCCTTCTCCATCGGCTCCTAAATAACTGGAAATTATACAGCTACTATCTTCAGAAGGTCTTAAAACCGCTGCTCCCGCTCCATCAGCGAAGAGAACACAGGTATTACGGTCCTGCCAGTCAATGATCTTAGAAAGGGCTTCTGCGGCTACTACCAATATAGTATCATACATTCCGGTAGCAATAAATTGATTTCCAATGGTAAGCCCGTAAAGAAATCCGGAACAGGCGGCTTCCAAGTCAAAAGCAGCGATCTTTTTTGCTTTCAACCTTTTCTGGAGAATACAACCAGTAGCAGGGAAAATCATATCCGGAGTAATGGTAGCAACCAAAATCATATCTAATTCCTCTGGTTCAACTTTTGCTACCCTTAAAGCTTCTATAGAAGCTCGATAAGCTAAATCTGAGGCCGCCTCATCATCTCCAGCAATTCGTCGCTCCTTAATCCCTGTTCGTGTACTTATCCACTCATCTGAAGTATCTACCATTTTTTCCAAATCAGCATTTGTAAGAATCTTTGCGGGAATATAAGACCCTACCCCCGCTATCTTTGCCTTTCTCAATTCCTCCTCCCTCTACTCGAGAAATCACCTTCTCAATTTCTTCGTTTATCTTCATTTGAGCATATTCAATACTATTTAAAATTGCATTTTTAATGGCTTTATCAGAAGAGGCTCCGTGAGCTACCACACATACTCCCTTTACTCCTAAAAGGGGAACTCCTCCATATTCAGCATAATCTAAGCTTTTCTTAATCTTCTTTAGCGAACTTTTAAGAAGCAATCTTCCTATTAAAGGCAATCTCTTATTTATTCCCCTATCTACTGTATTTAAAGTAGTTTCAGCAAAGCCCTCAGCAAATTTTAAGAGGACATTTCCTACAAATCCGTCACAAACAATTACTTCTGCTTTTCCTCGAGTAATATCTCTACCTTCTATGTTACCTATGAAATTTAAAGAAGAATCTTCAAGAAGTCTGAAAGTCTGTAAAGTTAAGGCATTTCCTTTATTATTCTCCGTTCCAATATTCAATAGCCCTATTCGAGGCTCTCTTTTTCTGAAAATCTTATAAGCATAAATACTCCCCATTAAAGCGAATTGAAAGAGATGATAAGGTTTACAATCTACATTAGCTCCTACATCCATTAAAATTACTTTCTCTCCTGTAGAAGTAGGCAAAACTACTGCTAAACAAGGACGTTTTATCCCCTTCAGTCTTCCCAGTTTAAAGAGACTGGCCGCCATCACGGCCCCCGTATTCCCTGTGCTTACTAAGGCTTCTGCTTCTCCTTCTTTAACCAAATCCAGAGCTACGCCAATTGAGGTCTTCCCTTTTTTTAATACCGTTAGAGGTAATTCTTCCATTTCCACTGTTTGAGATGCGTGAACTATCCGGAATGGATCCTCTTTCAATGATAATTCTTTAATTCTTTTTCTAATCTCATTCTCATTACCTACCATAATAGGTTCAATTTGAGAATTCTCCCTTAGTGCTTCCATCGTCCCCTGAATTACTACGCTCACTCCCCTTTCTGCTCCCATAGCGTCTATCACTACACGCATTCCTATACTTCCTCCTTGGTACCCTTCTCTTTTATTACCACTGCCAGTCTTCCCTTGTAATATCCACACTTTGGACAAGCAAAATGAGGTAACTTAAGAGATTGACAACGGGGACAGGCACTAATTGTAGGAAGAGATTTCTTCTGTGTAGCTCTTCTACTTCTCTGACGGGACTTGGATTGCTTTTTCTTAGGAACCCCCATATTAAACTCCTTCCTTTGAAAATTTTACTATACTACCTGATTATGTCAAATTTTTTTACAAAAAAACCCCTACTCCCCAGCGAAGTAGGGGCCATTATTGGGTAAATTTACCTACCTTACCTATAAGAAGATAACCTTCTTTGTAGCAAACTCAATTGCTTCTCATCAAGATAGAGAGATAGTTTATTCACCAAGGATAATCCGAGCATCTACAGCGCAAACTCCATCAGGATAAACATAAACCGGATTTATATCCAGTTGTTCAATTTGAGGAAAATCGACTACCAACCTCGAAGTATTAACAATTACTTCACTTAAAGAATCAAAATTAATCGGCTTCTCTCCTCTCGCTCCCTGAAGAATAGGTAGTCCCTTTATTTCTTCAATCATTTCTCGGGACTCTTTCCTGTCTAAGGGTGCTACTCTAAAGACTACATCTTTAAAGACTTCTACAAAGATTCCTCCTAATCCAAACATCACCACCTGCCCAAATTGCTTATCTTTAATGGCTCCGACGATAACTTCCCGGCCTGGGGGAACCATTTTTTGAACATATATACCTTCAATGCTAGCCTGGAAATTATATCTCTTAATATTCTCTAAAATTTTATCAAAGGCTTCTCTAAGTTTTTTTTCTCCATCAATATTTATTATCACTCCCCCGGCATCAGATTTATGAATAATCTGGGGAGAAACTATTTTTAAAACCACCGGGAAACCTATCTTTTTTGAAAATTCTACCGCCTCATTCACATTTTTAGCTAGATAAGCGGAGGGGCAGGGAATATTGTAGGAGCTCAAGATCTCCTCGCAAATTGGCTCCGGTAAAAACCTCTCATTCCTCTTTTTAAATTTCTCTATCTGAGTCAAAATCTGCTTCTTATTCATTATCTTTTCCCCTTTAAATACTTACTATATTCTATTAAAGCCCACATAGCCCGGGCCGCTCTATCCATATCATTATAATTAGGAATATTATGCTCTTCTAAATACTTAACGCTGGCTTCAGTAATCATTCCTCCCACGAAGGCAGTAATTACTGGCTTTTTATACTTTTTCTGTATTTCCACCACAATTTTAGCATCCTCTACAGGTCGCGTCGTTGTCTGTAGAGTTTGAATTACTATCACTCCATCATAAACCGTAGAACTCATTACTGCCTCTAAAGCGACTTTATATCTTTCTGGACCCGCATCTCCCACTAAATCCAGAGGGTTTCTTCTACTCCAGGCAGGATGCATAGAACCGCTCTTATCAAGTTCCTCTATTAATCTCTTTGGGGGCTGGGGTAACTCTATTCCTAACTCTTCACAATAATCTGCGCATAAAACTCCATTGCCCCCTCCATTAGTAA
>JAGGVN010000009.1 GCA_021158005.1 Candidatus Aerophobota bacterium
CTAGATATTTTGCCACAGCGGAGTATGGTGTTTTTAATCTAGCTTTAACAGTTTTCAGCATATCTCTGGTTATTGCCACGCTCGGCTTTGGAAGTTCTCTTCCAAGGGAAGTTGCGATTTATAAGGAAAAAAAGCCCTCTCAGTTGTGGGATTTGATCTCAACAGCGATTACTATCCTTATTTTCAACGGTGTGCTGTTGGCACTTTTTCTAATTATCGGGGCAAACAGCGCTGCTCAGATATTTCATGATGTGAGACTTGAAGAGCCCCTAGAAATAATAGCCTTTGCACTCCCTTTTTCAGCTTTAACGGCAGGCATAGTCGCAATTTCAAGAGGATTTGGCAGAGTTAGGGAAAAAGTTTACTTCCAGAACATTTTTTACCCGATGGCGTTTTTTGTATTTATTTTAATCGGTACACTTTTGGGGTTTGGTTTTTCGTATATATTCTTCGCTTACACTGTTGCACAGGTATTAACACTAATTTTTCTGCTTTTCGATGTCATTAGAATTAAATTGATTAAATTCAAAATTGTATTCATACCTTCTTTAGGAAAAGAGCTTGTAATATTCTCCTTGCCATTGATGTTAACGGGAATCCTGGCGTTTATAATGACCCGTACTGATACGTTAATGCTTGGATATTATCTAAATTCTGAAATTGTGGGGATTTATAATGCTGCAGCTCCATTGGCTAACATGCTTCCAATTTTTCTGAATTCTACAGGCTTTCTCTACATGCCTATCGCTTCTCAGCTTTATGCACAGGAAAAACTTAGAGAGATGGGAAGGGTTTATCAAATTCTCACAAAGTGGGTGTTTTTGTTAACTCTACCCGCTTTTGCGGTGATGTTCCTCTTTCCAGAGGCCGTGATTAACTTCTTTTTTGGGACAAAGTATTTGGGGGCAAGTAAAGCTCTTCAGATTTTAGCCCTTGGTTTTATGTTCCATACTTTTCTTGGGCTTAATGGATTGAGTTTAACTGTGATCGGAGAGCCGAAGTTGAATTTAATTGGAAATTCTCTTGCAGCTACCCTTAACGTTATACTCAATATTCTCTTGATCCCAGCATACGGGCTTGAAGGTGCTGCTGTTGCCACTGCCGTTTCTTATTTTGTTGCCAACGTTTTTAGGACATTCTGGCTTTATCAAAAGACCAAGATTCATCCATTCAGCTGGAACTATGTCAAGCCGTTGGTAATTAGCTTTGTATTATTAGGAGGATTAAAAGCATTAAATCTAAGAATAACTAATATCTGGTATGCAGTGCCTGTTTTGGCAGTGTTTTTAGGAGTTTACTTTTTGCTTGTCTTGGTTAGCAAGAGTATTGATAAGGAGGATGTTGAGCTGTTGCTGACGATAGAAAAGAAGCTTGGAGTTGATTTAGGAATAATAAAGAAAGTCCTGAAGAGGTTTGTTTAGATTGTTCCTTTTAATTTCAGGTTTTTGATAGTCTTTTTGAGCTTTTTATCTTCTCCTTTTTTCCCATAGTGGATTGGATCAACATATTTTGACTCTCTTTTTGCAAATTCTGAATCTTCTTCAAAAATTTCCATTAACAGTCTTCCATCCATATCGTTTGGAATTGGCAAGCCAAAGATATGGAGGATTGTCGGTGTAATGTTGTAGATTTTTGCACTGACTCTTTGGCCTTTTTTGATTCCTGAGCCATAAGCGAGAAAGATACCATCGATGTGGTGAGTTCCAAAAGGTGAGGAAATTTTTTCAATTACTGGAGCATTTAGATCCAAAAATGTTGTGAGGCCATAGCCTTTCTTTAGCAGAAAAACTATGTCTGGAGCTTTATCCAAATATGGCCCGGAATACACTTCCTCCTTTTTATAAACTGCCTCAATGATGCGTTCTCCGGTTTCTGGGTCTTTAAGGGCAGACAGCTTAGAGATCAATTCATCCCTAATTTTTTCATATTCTTCTTTATCTCGAACTTTTTCACGGTTAATTGATAGATATTGTGATGCTCCAGTAAATAGGATTCCTGGATAGACAAGGCTCTCTTTAAGGTCAACCTCCAGGGATGAAGACGGAAACTTCGACTTGAGAGATACAGGAATATATTTTCGTATCCAGTCCAAATGAAGCTTTCTTAAAATTCTCAGAACAGAGGCTTGAGTAACCCCAATTTTCACTAAAATCGAACTTTTTGAGCTTCTTGAGGACGCATCTTTCTTTTTGAGTTTAACATATCTCATCTCATAGAGCCATTTAGTAATATTGAATTGTTTTTTAAACTCACAAAATCCATGATCAGACATCAAAATAAGGAGAGTATCTTTGGGGATAGTATTGATTATTGTGCCCAAGCTTTTATCAACTTCCTTGTATACTTTGAGCAGTTTTCTCTTATTTTGGAACTGTTTGTGTTGGACTACATCAGTAGCACGGAACAATACAAAGAAAAGATCCCAGGAGCAGGTTTTCATTAAATGAACAACTACATCTGTTCTTTTCCGGATCGTTTTAATAAGCTCATGAATGAATTCCTCAGTATCCCACTTACTCTTTACGATTTCTGGATCTGGCTCAATAATGTATTCAAGTTTCTTCAGTTCCCCCAAAATCTCAGGAGGATACCCGTAGTCTTTAGCACCGGGAGGGGTTAGCATCCCTGAGATCATTGTCCCATTAATTTTTTCGGGGGGATACGTGACAGGATGATTGATAACTATGGATTTCTTTCCATAAAAATCTAGATAGTCCCATATCTTTCTTGATTTAACATCAGAAGACCTTACAATCCGGGTCTTTCCACTCTTATTGTCAACTATTATGAAGTTATACACACCCAGCTTTGCTGGATTTTTCCCGGTAGCAAAGGAGGGCCATGCTGGTACAGTAACCGGGGGGAGAGTACTTTTTAAAATCCCCCAAGAGCCGTTTTCAAGAAGCCTTTTAAAGGTCGGAAGTTTACCTTCTTTCACAAATGGAATGATTATATCCCAAGTGGCTCCATCGAGGCCTATTATAAGTACTTTAACATTTCGTACCATTGTTAATCACCTAAAACTATTCTTTGATATATTTTGGTAATTTCTTTAGCAATACGTTTGTTATCAAATTTCTCTCTCCATTTAAGGGCATTCTCAGACAATTGTTTTCTCAAGTTACTGTTTGTTTTTAACTTTAGAATTGCATCAACAAGAGCTTTGGGGTTATTGGGAGGTATTAAAAAAGCATCTTTCATATGTTTCAGTATTTTAGAACTATATCCTACATCAGTAACTATCGGCGGCGATCCCATACAAAATGCCTCTTGGAGTGTTGTTGACCATATATTTTCAACCGGGGAGAGTGCCACAAAAACATCTGCCATGGCATACCAGATTTCAGTATCAGAGCGTCCTCCTATAATGTGAAGATTATCAATGCCATATTTTTTCTTAAGTTCAAGACATTTCTTCCTAAGTCTTCCATTTCCAACCATAACCAGTGCTATTTTACTATTTTCCCTCAAAAGTTTCGCTGCTTCCACAAACGTTAGGGGATCCTTGTCCCGATCGATCCTTGCGAGGAAAAGAACCACGAACTTGTCCTCAATACCAAGGGATTTTTTTAGATTGGAGACTTTCTTCTGGAGGTTTTCACTAAAGGGATTAAAACGATTCAGGTTAATTCCTTTATACAAGAACATTATCTTGCTCCTCAAGAAAGGATAAGAGGACAAAAGCAAATCCCTAAGTTCCTCATGGTGAGTCAAAATAATGTCCGCTTCATTGACTACATTATCAAGTCTGAGCTTTAAAAAAGAGTTATCAAAACTCTGAACGTAATTTGTTAAAGGTATTCTCACATCATTTCCATGGGCTGTGACAATCACAGGGACTTTGAACCTCCGCTTTAGAAGTATACTGGCACACCCGCTCGGCCACGTGAAGTGGGCGTGAATTAGATCGAACTCCAGTTCTTCACGCTTTATAACTCTTAGAGCCGCCCTGAAGAAGTTGTCACCGAGCTTCCGTCTGAAGTAGTTTATTGGAAGATGAAAGAACTTTGGAAAATAAACCTTAACGTTCTCTGGCAGATTAGCAAGGTCCTTCAGGTTATTTCGTCCATAAGGCTCTGGAGAAGTAACATAGATTTCATTAAGATACCTCGCTAACTCTTCTACCTGATCTTTCACAAAGGTTACATAATGAGGGGAAATTATCAGTAGATTTTTATCTTCCATCATACTTTCCTCACCAAAAGTGATAAATGATATGGAATCAAGCCGAACTTTTTCTGTCTTATGTCTCCAATAACATAACTAAAAACTTTTTCTGTTCTTCTAGCGAGTTTCTTTGAATAAAATTTGAATTTTGTGGATCCTAAATAGTCAAGAGATATAGAAACGTTTCCTATTTCATTGTACGTGTGCGCATCACTGCCAGCAATAACGCCCTTTTTGAGTCTCTCTGCAAGTTCCAAGGCTTGCATATTATCATCAGGCTTGCTCCTTGAGTTCCATATCTCGATTAAATCGACGTTCTTAGCGAGCTCTAAAATATTCCTATGGCCCCTGTAAGGGTGTGGAAGAACCGCAATACCACCAAGAGAGTGTATTTCATCTATAACATCTCTCCAATGAAATGAGTTTATGCTTTCCGTAACGTTCAATCCAATTATATCCCCCGCATCCGTTTTCCGTTCTATCCCCGGTATTACGGTGATTTCATAGTCTTCGTATTTCTTTGTCAGAATTGCCCCTCGTATGCAGTCATGGTCAGTGATCGCTATTGTGTCCAATCCACGCTTTTTTGCTATTTTAACAACTTTTTTCGGCTCATTTAAAGAATCATATGAGTATCTTGTGTGGATATGAAAATCACCTATCATTCTCGCTACACCTCTGGATTACCATGTGGAAATCTGTATTTAGTGTCAATCATGACTTTTATGCCATTTTTGAAAGTCATTAATAACTGCAATAACATTGGAACGGGATCACTTAAGTCTATGTTTGTAACAGTGAGTGGAGATTTAATGAGGCTAACAAACTCATGTAATTCTTTTTTTGGATTTGACAACACAACAAGAATCTCATCCGGAAAAACCCACATAAACCGAATCTTTTTGTATGAAAAAGAATGCTCAACTTTATTTTTAGTGCCCAAATTTAACAGAATTTTGGGAACATCCACATCAGCTGTTATTGTTAAATCCAGTGAGCCCCATAATTTTGGATTGGCCTCTATAAGATAAAATTCGTCTTGTTTTGTTCTGTGCTTGAACTCGAACATTATTGGGCCTGACCATTTTAAATACCTCGCAAGCTTCAGACCGTAGTTAAGAAGCTTCCTATTATAGTAGGACTCAGCAACCGCACTTGGGCCTCCCGTAATAGGGAACTCTTTTACTCGCCGGTGCATAAATACTGCCACAGGTCGCCCATTCTTAAAAACTCCAAAAAATCCGCATCCCTCTCCCACAATATATTCCTGGACTATTATTTTGGTTGAGCTCTTTGACCTCAGATAATTATAAGCTTCAGTGAACTCTACTTTTGATGATGCGTATCTGACGAATCCTCCAGAATCATCTGATGCCTTTAATACTAGAGGAAAGCTTAAGTCTTGAGGATTCTTGGGTTCATTAAGTTCAATTGTTTCAGGAACAGGAATGTTTAACTTCCGAGTAACTTTTGTCATCAGATCCTTGTTGTAGGCTATCCTCATAGAAGACCAATCGCTTATAACAATATTGACGTGCTTCTCCAGCTCCTCTTTAAAATAAGAAACTGCAAGATTGCTCTTTAGACCCACAGGAAGAAGGAAGTCAAAATTGCGTTTTTTCACAAGATTAACCAGAAATTGACCATACTTTTTGACATCTGAGACTGTTGATGCATCCACCTTAACAAAACTTGACACAAACTTTGAATGAACTGTTAAATCATAGGGCCTAGAATACAAAACAGTAACCTCATGTTCTTTTCCAAGAGAACGAACAACAGCCAGTGAATTCTTATATCCTCCATCAGTCACCAAGATTTTCATTTACCCACCACTCCGCAATTTCTATCCCATTCGTTAACCATGCATTCCTTTTCTTCGCTTCCTTAAGAATCTTTATATAGAGCTCCTCGTAGCACTTCCAATATATATCATCAAACTTATCATTATGCCAATTTAAGGTCAACACGCCATGATATTTCTCCACAATGTCCATAAGTTTTTTCACAAGCTCAAACGCTTTATCCGCTGAGAGGTGCATGTATTCAAAGAGTGTCCCATCCATAACATTTAAAGGAATTTCAAGAACCTTAAAAGTTTCATCAGCGTTGGGATCGAACCCGTAGAACGGGTAGGGGACTCCTCCTCTAAATCCCGCCAAATCGTTGTAACCAATGGTTGAGTCGTACTTAAATCCACTTTTTTCTAAAAGTTTCCAAGTTTCGGGTATCTTGAACCTAAGATAATGATTACGGTATCCCAAAACATTCTCCCCAATAACCTTCTCCAATCTTTC
>JAGGVN010000153.1 GCA_021158005.1 Candidatus Aerophobota bacterium
ACCGGCATTAATCGGGGAGAATTTCCCGAGGAAAGTTTTCGACTCATCTCATTAATATCGGTATATACTAACTTCTCTAAACCTACAGGAATAATTAAACTTATTCCTCTGCCTATAATCGTGCCTATAGTCTTCCCCATAGTTCCTCCCTCAGGATGTCCAATAAGAATTCCGGCTATCTTATGGGTGTAATCCAGGGCATTACATCCTTTAATGAAGATATCCCCTTTTTTCATCTCCCTTACTGCTTCTATTACGGAAAGATTATCTACAATTTCTCCTCTTCTTAAAACTACATCAGGCATGGGGGAAATATTTAAACTTTCCCGGCTCTTTCCCTCCGGTAAAGTTAAACCCGTAGTATAAGTTACCTTCTTGATCCTTTTATTTAAAAGCTCCTCTATTATATAGGCATTAGTCGTTCCTTTAGCTATAGCAATAATTCCCTCTCTCAAAGCTTCTTTGACTATCCCCATTTTTACCACTGCTTTCGCAATTAACCTTTTGGATTCGGAAACAGTCAAAACAAAACTTATCTTTGAATCCATTCATTCCTCCATCTTCTGTTTTAATAGATCGATCATCTTTACCGGGGTAGGATCTATCCTTTGAAGAAGAGCTAAATAAAAACTTACCCAATCTCCCAAATATATGGCGGAGAAAATCCTCGTAAGAAGGCTCTTCCCTTCTGTCCAGATTTCCTCCCATTCCGCCTCTTTATCTTTAAGTATATTTTGAGTAATTTCTATCCTTTTTTTAATTCTTTCCTCTTCTTCTTTATCCCGAATAAAAAGAAAATAGAATTTATCTAAGTTTTCCTTCCCTTCCCAACTAACTACCTCATTATGATTAAGTTCAGGAAAAACATCCCAGAAAGCACAAGTTTTACTATTTTCATTGAATTGAGTCTTTAACCGATGAGCAACTACATCGGTTGTTCCTTCTACCCCGTAAATGAGGGGTATCTTTCCTTTTAGCCTGGAGGAAATAATTTTAGCCCTGTTTTTCTCCAGAGGAACTGAGGGAGCAGAGCTATCTTTAATCCTCTTTAAAACCTGAAATAACTCCTCGTAGGAGTTTTCTTTTACCCATTTCCATCTTTCTAAAACCCTTAACATAGGAATAAATAAGTATCCCAGAGCCGTTCGTGGAGGCATTCCGGGAGGAATCACAAAACAGGGAACTCCATCCCTCTTGCTCCACTCTCTTAACTTACCACCACTACAAATTGAAATTAAAGAAACTTCTCTTTTCTTAGCTTCTTTATAAGCGGCAAGTGTCTCTTCAGTATTGCCTGAATAACTTACAGCAAAAACTAAGGCTTCTTTATCTACTGAACGAGGGAGAGTATATCCTCGATTTACAAAAATAGAAAAATTCTCTTCTCGTAAAAGATTTTTTAAGATTTCCCCTCCTATTCCTGACCCACCCATTCCGCAAATTACTATTTTCCTCTTTTTAGGAAATAAGTTGGGAAAGAGCTCTTGTTTTTTTGTTATTCGAAGAGCTTCCTCACAATGAAAGGGAAATTTTATTAAAAGGTCTCTCATTTTTTCTCTGTCTATCTCTTCCATTCTTTCCTGATTATTCAACATTTCTATCCTCCTCCAGAATATCTTTAATTTTCGTAGATAATCTCGCCCGGGCATATCTTCTGGTCTGGGAAGAAGTTCTCATCTTGAGAAGTTCAGCAGAAATTTCTTGAGTTTCCTCCCATTTTACTCCCCTAATTATCTTCTTTATCTCTAAAAGACTGGTAGGAGCTACGCTAAGTTCATCCACTCCTAATCCCAGAAGAACTAAAGCGGAAAGGGGATCGCTGGCCATCTCTCCACAGGCTCCTACCCATATTCCTTCTCGGTGAGCACTCTTAATTACACTATCAATTAACCGCAAAACAGTAGGATGAAGAGGTTGATAGAGATAGGCTACTTTCTCATTGACCCGGTCTACTGCCAGACTATATTGAATTAGATCGTTTGTTCCCAGGCTAAAGAAATCCACCTCTCTGGCTAAAATATCTGCTGTGATCGCCGCAGAAGGCACCTCAATCATAACTCCTATCTCTATATCTTGAGCAAAAGGAATTCCTTCTTCTCTCAATTCTTTCTTCACCTGAGATAAAATTTTATTAGCTTTTCTAATCTCTTCTATTCCGGAAACCATTGGATACATAACTTTTACCTTTCCAAAACTGGCTGCTCTTAAAATAGCCCTAAGCTGAACTTTAAAAATATCTATTTTCTCCAGACATAATCTTATAGCTCGCCAACCCATAAATGGATTTATCTCCTGAGGAATAGGAAAATGAGAAAGAAACTTATCTCCTCCTAAATCTAAGGTCCGAATAATCACAGAATAAGGAAGCATTTTCTCAGCTATATTCTTGTAAGCTTCTAACTGTTCTTCTTCAGTGGGAAGAACAGAACGATTCATATAAAGATATTCAGTTCTATATAATCCTACTCCTTCTGCTCCGTCTCTTAGAGCTATATCTATCTCCTCCGGACCAGCGATATTCGCGGCTAATTCTATTTCTCGACCATCCAGAGTTTGAGGAGGAAGAGAGCGCAAAACCCTTAACTTCTCTCTGTAATGTAAAAAATCCTCCTGAGTCTTATGATACCTAGATAACTGTCTTAAGGAAGGATTAATAATCACTTTACCTTTATTTCCATCTAAGATGACCATAGAACCAGCTTTAGTCATTTCTGATATATTCCCTAACCCCACTACTGCAGGAATTTCCAGAGAACGAGCTATAATGGCAGTATGGGAAGTTCTTCCTCCAATGTCAGTGGCAAATCCCAAAATCTTCCCTTTCTCCATAGAAATAGTATCTGAGGGAGCAAGGTCACTGGCAATAATAATTGCTTTATCTTTAAGGTGCGATAAAGTAAGGGAGGGTTTATTTAAAAGATTGCGCATAATACGGTTTCCTATATCTTCTATATCACGGAACCTTTCTCGAATAATTTCCGCTTGAACAGATGCAAACCTTGTAGGAAGAAGTTGAAGTGTTTTTCTCAGAGAAGCTTCTGCATTTAATCTCTCTTTCCTTATTCTCCTTTCGGTTTCGTCAATAAGAAGAGGGTCTTCAAGAATGTATAGATAGGCCTGGAAAATGTAGGCCTCTTTTTCCCCTATCCTCTCTTTCGCTTTCTTCTTGATTATTTCTAACTCTTGTTTTGCTTTTTCTATCGCTTCTCTAAATCTCTTTATTTCAGTCTCTATTTCCTCCTTCTCTATTTTATACTCTAAAATAGAAAATTCTTCTTTTTTTAAAATATAAGCTCTTCCTATAGCTATTCCTGGTGAAGCAGCTATTCCTCTTTTAGTCATAAAATTTCTCTCCTCCCAACAGTTTTAAAGCTTCTCCCGCTAAATATATTGAACCCGTAATACATATTAGGTCATTATTGCCGACTTTTGTTCGACTATAATCCAAAGCTTCCTTAATGTTTTCCTTAATGGTTAATTTCCCCCCATGAAATTTCTTTATTTCTCCTTGTAAACTCAGGGGAGAAAGACTCCGAAAACTATTTATTCCGGTAAGAACAACCTCCTCTGCCAGGGGACAAAGAGCCTTCCCCACTCCTTCAACATCCTTACCTTTTAACATTCCCAAAATAAGAATTATTTGTCTTTCAGGAAAAAACTTCTTTAAAGTGTTTGCAAGTGCCTGGGCAGAAGCAGCATTATGAGCAGAGTCTACAATAATAAAAGGATTAGAAGAAAGTATTTGGATTCTCCCCGGCCATTTCACTTCTCTTAATCCCCGGCTAATAGCTTCTGGGGGAATAAAGACGCCACACTCTTCGAGTAATTCAATTACTCCTATAGAGGTAGCTGCATTTATGAGCTGGTGGTCACCCAATAAAGGAATAAATAAGGAGATATATTCTCTTCTAATTCCCTTCAACCGGAAGTTTTGTCCCTTCAAGCTGTAACTTATTAATTGAAACTGAATCTCTTTCCCTACTTCATATAAAGGAATTCCTTTCTCCTTACAAGTTTTCCTTATTACGGAAAGGGCTTCCTCTTCCTGGGGCGAAGTAACCATCCTCATTTTCTTCTTAATAATTCCCGCTTTCTCTTTAGCTATCAAAGATAGACTCTTTCCCAATATTTGCGTATGGTCAAAACTTATCTGGGTAATAGCTCCCACTAAAGGCGAGACTACATTAGTAGCATCTAATCTTCCTCCTAATCCCACCTCAAGAACAGCGAAATCTACTTTTTGATAAGCAAAAAAAATAAGAGCCAGGGCAGTATAGATTTCAAAAAAGGTGGGAGATTCATTAAAATTTTTTATTAATTTTTCTATTTTCGATTTTATTAAAGATAAAAAATAAGCAAATTCATTTTTACTAATTAACTTCTCTCCTATTCTTATTCTCTCCCGGGGAGAAATCAAATGAGGGGAAGTATACAGCCCTGTTTTAAACCCAGCTGCTTTTAAAACAGAAGTAATCATAGCTGATACCGAGCCTTTACCTTTGGTACCGGCTATATGAATAAAATTCAGGTTATCTTGAGGATTACCTAATAGGCTTAAGAGTTTCCTTGTTCTCTCCAGATTCAAAGATCTTCTATTATAAGGGAAACTTATCTTCTTTTCGTAATTTATAAAAGAGTTTAGATATTCTAAAGATTCTAAATAGGAGAGCATTATTTCCTAATTCTTATAAATGGGAAACTTCTCACAAATTTCTTCAACTTTTTTTCTGATTCTTTTTCTTAAAATTTCATCATTGGGGTTGAGCAAAATTTCACTGATCCATTCGCCAATTACCTCCATTTCTAACTCTCCCATTCCTCGCGTAGTTACCGCAGGTGTGCCCAATCTTATTCCTGAAGGACTGACCGGAGATCGACTATCAAAGGGAATACTATTTTTATTTACTACTATCCCCCCTTCTTCTAAAAGATCAGCTGCTCTATCTCCCGGGATCCCCCTGGAGAAGACATCAACCAGAAGAAGATGATTATCTGTCCCTCCAGAAATCAGGCGAAATCCTTTCTCTTTTAAAACTTTAGCCAGCGCTTTTGCATTAGAAAGAACTCTCTTTTGATAATCTTTAAACTGAGGTTCTCCAGCTTCTTTAAAACATACTGCTTTAGCTGCTATAATGTGCATAAAGGGACCTCCCTGTATTCCGGGGAAAACAGCTCTATCTATTAAAGGAGCGAGTTCCTTCCGACAAAGAATTAATCCGCCCCGAGGACCGCGTAAAGTCTTCTGAGTAGTAGCGGTGACCACATCGACATAAGGCACAGGATCAGGATGAACACCAGCGGCAATTAACCCGATAAGGTGAGCCATATCAGCTAAAAGATAAGCCCCTACTTCCTCAGCAATTTCCTTCCAGGGAGAAAAATTTATCTTTCGGGGATAAGCGCTTGTCCCCACTATTATTAAACGAGGAGAGAATTTTTTAGCTAATTGGCGAATTTCTTTGTAATCAAATCTCTCCGAGGCTTTATCCAAACCATAATTAACTATACGGTAATATTTATAAGGTAAGGTTCCTTTTCCTCCGTGAGAAAGATGCCCTCCCTCAGCTAAGCTTAAAGAAAGAATAATATCCCCGGGTTTGAGTAAAGCGTGATATACTGCCATATTAGCCTGTGTTCCTGAATGAGCCTGGACATTTACATGTTCACATTTGAAAAGCTTCTTAGCCCGCTGGATGGCTATCTCTTCAATCTTATCGATAAATCGACATCCCTGATAATACCTTTTCCCCGGATATCCTTCAGCATATTTATTAGTAAATATAGAACCCTGAGCTTCTAATACCGCTTTACTAGCATAGTTTTCAGAAGGAATAAGAGAAAGAGTCTTTTGCTCGCGGGTAAGTTCCTCCTGGAGAATCTTCCCAATCTCAGAATCAACCTTACTTAATAAACCTTCCATAAGAGTTTATCCCCTAATGTTTAAAATGCCTCATTCCTGTAAACAGCATAGCTATTCCATAACTATTGGCCATCTTTATTACCTCTTCATCCCGGCGTGCTCCACCAGGCTGAATAACACTGGTTATTCCTGCCTTTCCCGCCTCCTCAACGACATCCGGAAAAGGAAAGAAGGCATCAGAAGCTAAAACAGCTCCTTTTGCCTTATCTTTAGCCTTTCTAAGAGCAATGAGGCAGGAATCTATCCGACTCATCTGTCCTGCTCCCACTCCCACAACGGTTTTATCTTTTGCCAGAACTATAGCATTAGACTTTATATGTTTACAAATTATCCAGGCAAAAAGAAGATCTTCTTTTTCTTCAGGAGAAGGTTCTTTTTCTGTAACTACTTTTAAATCCTGAGAAGAGTAAGTCTCTCTATCTTCTTCCTGGAGGAGAACTCCTCCGCTTATTCTCCTTAAATCCATTTCTCCTCTATGAGAAGAAAAAGAATTAGTCTCCAAAATAACCACATTTTTTCCCCATCTCTGAGTATTTCTGAGAATTTCTAATGCTTCCTTCCTGTAACCAGGAGCAATTATCCCTTCAATAAAAGTCCCTTCAGAAGATATCTCCCGGGCAGTAGCTTCATCCACCTTTCTATTAAGCCCTATAATTGAGCCAAATGCAGAGAGAGGATCTCCACTATAAGCTTTTTTAAAAGCTTCTGATAAAGTATCCGCGGAACCCACTCCGCAAGGATTAGTATGTTTTATTACTACCGCGGTGGGTTCTTTAAATTCTCTCAGTAAATCAAAAGCAGCATTAAAATCTAACAAATTGTTGAAAGAAAGAGCTTCTCCTCCAAGTTTTCTTGCCCTTGCAAGACCCGAGTTTCTTGCGGGGGTTTCTACATAAAAAGAGGCTTTTTGATGAGGGTTCTCCCCGTATCGTAAATCCATTCTCTTTCTGAAACTGAGATTTACTATCCCGGGAAATTTTTCTCCTTTCTTTTCGCTCAAATATCCAGCAATAAGAGCATTATAAGCACTAACTTCCTGAAAAGCTCTCAGAGCTAAGTCAAAACAAGTCTCTTCGCTTAGATATCCTCCCTTCTCTTCCAGCTCTGTTAGAACAGAGTGATATTGATTCGGATTACTCACCGCAGCTACCGAGAAAAAGTTTTTGGCAGCGGCTCTGAGCATGGCCGGGCCACCAATATCAATATTCTCTACCACCTCTTTTATATCCACTCCTTCCTTCTGAATGACTCTGGCAAAAGGATAAAAATTAATTACTACCATATCAATGAGGTTTATTTTATGTATCTTTATTTCCTCCATCTGGGAAGGACTGTTTCTTAAAGCAAGAATTCCCGCGTAAATATTAGGATGTAAAGTTTTTACCCGCCCATTTAACATAGAGGAGATACCGGTATACTCAGAGATTTCTTTTACCAGAACTCCTTCTTTCTTCAAAATTTCAGCAGTTCCTCCTGTAGAAAGAATTTCTATCCTCCACTTGCTCAATCCCTTAGCAAACTCTACTATGCCCTCTTTATCAAATACACTCATTATCGCTCTTTTAATTTTAAGCATAACCTACTCCCTCATCTTTTACTCTCAGTATAAAAACTTGAATCATTCCCCTTTTACTAGATAAAGAGATAAAGATAGTAATAATATAATAAATTTTCCCTGCATCGTCAAGGAAACTTCGGGCATTCCCTTCCGTCGCTGTAGATGCTCTTTAGATTATTCTGCTCGGTTTCTTCGCTACGGGAAAGATTTAAACTTGGAAGCTTTCGCTTCCTTCGAACATAAATCTTTCTTTTTCCTTC
>JAGGVN010000110.1 GCA_021158005.1 Candidatus Aerophobota bacterium
ACCTTCCCGGAAAAGCTTTGTTTCCAGTGGTTTTTGGGGTTTCGTTTCCCTTCACAGCAGCGCCACTGCTCGGGATTTTCACCCGATTCCCTTAATCTATTCTCTATTTAACCAGGTCAATCAAAATGAATATTTTTAGAGATATAAAGTATATTCCCCTCCAGGCTTTATAGTTTATCACCAGAAAAGTATTAGATTTATAATATTGAAGGACTTATCTTCAGGAATATTTTGTAGGGCACTCTTTGAGGACTTAAGAGGTTAATTTCTCCACTGGTAAAAGAGCTAAGAAAAATAGTTCCAAGCGCATATATTCTAAAAGAGGGAAAGTCTTTAAATTTTCTTGATAAATCAGAGGACTACAATTAGAATTTGGGAATATTATATACTTAGGTATTATAGGTGTCAAATTCTCGATTAATTCCTCTATTTTCCAGCTACTATGTAAGGAGTTTGAGCTTGATTGTAAAAATATTCTACTCCCTTTAGCCATTCCCATCTCTCAGGATATAATACTTCAGAGACTGTCACCAAGTTTATCACTCACTTTTCTCTTTTGTGTTACTAATTGTAAAATAATAACACAAAATAATAGAGAGTTAAGTTTTCTGTGGAAGCACTATTTTAATTCTTTACGATTCTGAGGTATGGACATTTGGAGGAGATTGTATGTATTTTCAGTTAATTTTTTAGGTGATACAGACAATACCTCTTCGCTAAGATTTGGATGAGTTAATGCGTTGATTGACAATATCAAACAGTAAGATAGAATTATCTCACGAAAGGAAGGTCTCTTTTATGGAGATGGGGGAAAAACTATCTAATCTTAAAAGAATTCTTTCTAATATGGGGAGTGTTCTTATTGCTTTTTCCGGGGGAGTAGATAGCACTTTTCTACTTAAGGTTGCCCATGATGTGCTCGAAAACAGGGTAATAGCTGTTACAGCCCGGTCGGAAGTTTACCCTCCTTCTGAACTGGAGGCAACCAGGAAAATAGCTCAAAAGTTGAAAGTTAAGCATCTCGTTATTCAAACAAAGGAACTGTCCAGGGAGGATTTTGTTAAGAACTCCCCTCAAAGATGCTATTTTTGCAAAAAGGAACTATTTTCCAGATTAAATAAGATAGCTCGGGAAAGAGGTTTAAACTATGTAGCGGATGCTTCCAATTATGATGACCTAACTGATTTTCGTCCAGGGATGCAGGCTGGGCAAGAACTTGGTATAAAAAGTCCCTTAAAGGAAGCTCGTTTAACTAAAGAGGAGATTCGTAGTCTTTCTCATAAGATGAATCTACCTACCTGGAATAAACCTTCTTTAGCATGTTTAGCTTCTCGAATTCCTTATGGAGAGAGAATAACCAGAGAAAAATTGAAAAGAATTGAGGAGGGAGAGAGATTTTTAAGAAGCTTAGGGATAAGACGAGACTTGAGGATAAGAGATCATGGGAAAATAGCCAGAATTGAAGTAGCCCGGGAGGAGATGAGCTTATTCTGGCAGGAGAATGTAGTAAGATTAGTTATTGATAAACTGAAAAAATTAGGATATATTTATATTACCCTTGATTTACAAGGTTATCGTCAGGGAAGTATGAATGAACTACTTAAAAAAGGTAAATCAGAGTGAAAATAGAGCAAATCAGACATCTTCTGGAAGAAGTAAAATCAGGTAACCTCAGGGTAGAAGAAGCCTTAGAGAAGTTAAAAGTTCTTCCTTACCAGGAACTTGGTTTTGCTAAGATTGACACTCATCGGGAGTTGCGAAGAAACTATCCTGAGGTAATTTTTTGTCCGGGTAAAACTTCTGAGCAGATTGTCCATATTGCGAAGCAAATGAGAGAGAATAAATCTATGGTTTTAGCTACCCGAGCAGGTAGAGAGGTTTATGAGGCTATCAAAAATACTTTCCCTGAAGCGAGGTATTATGAAAAGGCAAAGATAGTGGTGATTGGTAAAAGAAAAGAAAGGACAAGCTTTCATGCCATATTGGTAGTAAGTGGAGGGACTGCCGATATACCGGTAGCTGAGGAAGCAGCGGTTACGGCAGAGATTATGAATAATAAAGTAGATCGTCTTTATGATGTAGGGGTAGCTGGAATTCACCGGTTATTTGAGAATAAAGATAAACTTTTCCGTGCCAATGTCTTAATTGTGGTTGCCGGTATGGAAGGAGCCCTGCCCAGTGTGGTGGGAGGTCTGGTGAGTAGACCGGTGATAGCGGTACCTACATCTGTGGGATACGGAGCTAACTTCCAGGGGCTTTCTGCTCTTCTTGCTATGCTTAATAGCTGTGTTCCCGGGATAGCAGTAGTTAATATTAATAATGGATTTGGAGCTGGATATATAGCCAGTTTGATTAATCATATGGGAGGAGAAAGATGAAGGTTGCCTACTTTGATTGTTTTTCCGGGATTAGCGGAGATATGGTACTGGGGGCGTTAGTTGATGTGGGCTGGTCTGTAGAGGAACTAAAAAGGGAAATAGAGAAGTTAGACCTTCCTTATTATCAGATTAAGGCAAAAAAAGTAATTAAACGAGGTATTTTCTCTACCCAGGTCAGGATAGATGTCAAAGAAGAAAAAAAGGAAAGAACACTTAAGGATATTTTATCTATTCTGGATAAGAGTAAGTTAGAAGAAGGGGTAAAGAAGCAGAGCCGAGCTATATTTATTAAGCTTGCCAGGGTGGAGGCGGAAATTCACGGAAAAGATATGGAAAAGATACATTTTCATGAACTGGGCAGTTTAGATACGATTATTGATGTAGTGGGGGCAGTAGTCGGGATAAAGCACTTAGGAATAGAGAAAGTTTATTCTTCTCCTCTCCCTCTTGGGAGAGGCTTTATAAAATGTGAGCATGGTATCCTCCCTGTGCCAGCTCCGGCAACTTTACGGCTATTAAAAGAGGTTCCTGTTTATGGTAGTGATATCGAGGCTGAGCTGGTTACTCCCACCGGAGCAGGGATTATCAGCACTCTGGCCGAAGACTTTGGCAAGATGCCCCCTATGAAAATAGAAAGTATTGGCTATGGTGCTGGGCAAAGAGATCTTCCCATTCCCAATTTGTTGAGAATTTCTATAGGAGTGCTAAGAAAAGTTTACGAGAAAGATGTAGTCTCTTTAATCCAGACCAATATTGATGATATGAATCCTGAATTCTATGAGCACATAGTAGATAGGTTATTTTGTGAAGGAGCTCTAGATGTTTTCCTCACCCCTATTCAGATGAAAAAGACCAGACCTGCTACTATGCTTAGCGTAATGGTAAATCAGGAAAAAGTGGAAAAGATGCTTGCTATTATCTTTAATGAAACTACTACCCTGGGAGTGAGAATCTCTAAAATAGAGAGAAGAAAATTAATGCGAGAAAGCCGGAAAGTAGCTACTAAATATGGCAGGATTGAGGTTAAAATAGGAAAACTTGATGGTGTCATTAAAAACATCTCTCCCAGTTATGAAGAATGCCGAAAGGTTGCTCTCCACCTTAACATTCCTCTGAAAAAGGTTTATCAAGAGGTAAAAG
>JAGGVN010000037.1 GCA_021158005.1 Candidatus Aerophobota bacterium
TAAAAGTAGGGAGGATTGGAAAAATTATTCTATGCCAGATCCTAAAGCCTCTCATCGGACTCAGAAACTTAAAGATGCTGTAAGTGCGAATGAAGGAGAGATCGCTATTGTGGCAGGTTTTCTTGGTCCACTTACTATGGCTTATTGGTGGACTTGCTTATGGAAGTACGCCAGAAATATAAACAACAAAAAATAACTATGGGTTGAAAAGTATCTCTTTGGATGTTAAGTTGATATTTGCTTGGGTAGTCAAAACCTAAAGGAGAAAAATTATGCAATTTGCAAATCAAGATTTCTGCAAGAAGATAATGGCGACATTTAAGAAAGAAAAGGTGGATAAGATCGTATGGCAACCGAGGATCGAACATTGGTACCTTGTGAATAAGGTTAGGGGAACTCTTCCCGAGAAATATAAAGATAAAGATTTGATGGAAATTTATGATGACTTAGGTGCTTCAGTAAGGTATTATTTCGGTCCCTCAGGAGACGAAACTCTTCCCGAAACTTACATAAAGCATAGTTATAAAAATGGAGTGAACGTTAGAGAAATAGAGGAAAACAATAATATCTATATAATTTATGATACACCTTTGGGACAACTAAAGGGTAAAAGGACTCTGGGTGAGTGGGGAACTTCCTGGCACTATACCGAATTCCCAGTTAAAAATATATCTGATTTAAAAATTATGGAGTATGTTTTGAAAAATACCGTAGTAAGGTTTGATCATGATTTTTATGAAGAAGCCAAAAATAAAATTGGTAAAAGAGGAATCATCCAGTTTTATTTTGACCGAAGTCCTTTTCAGAACTGCATGCTATTTTATATGGGGGTGGAAAATACCTTTTATGCACTTCACGATTATCCTAAAAGAATGAAAGAGTTTTTAAGAATTGCCGAGGATTCTCAAGATCAAATGTATGAGATTTTAGAAAAATGTCCCGCACCCGTACTAAATTTTGGGGAAAATATAGATTCTCATATAGATCCCCCTTCTGTATTTAGGGAATATCTTATTCCTTATTATAGGAAAAGAGTGGAGCAACTTCATAGAGCTGGAAAATTTTGTCATATACATATGGATGGGTCATTAAAACCTCTTTTGCCTTTCATAAATGAAGCAGGATTTGATGGAATAGAAGCTGCTACACCCTTGCCTCAAGGGGATGTTACTCTGGAAGAGTTAAAAGAAGCTATGGGTGATACAATCCTTCTTGATGGAATTCCGGCTATTCTATTTCTTCCTGATTATTCCTATGAGGAACTGGAAGAGTTTACTAATAAAATCCTTAGGTTATTTTCTCCCAATCTTATCTTAGGGATATCTGACGAGCCTCCTCCTCCAAGTGACATAGAAAAGGTGAGATTTGTATCCCAAATAGTGGAAAGGTTTAAGGTAGAGTGAATATTTTAAATTTAATAAAGACAATTGAAGGGAGGTGAGAGTAGGTAATTAAAATTCTATCTAAAAAGAAAAAAGTAAAAGGAGGTAAAGTAAAATGAGAAAAAAAGTATGGATAGTCGGTCTAATTATAGCTATATGGTTTGTATCAAGTGTAAGTTTAGGTTTTGCCCAGAAGGTTACTATAAAGTATTGGGGAATGAAGCAAGCAGAGGTAAGATTAATTGAGGCTCAACAGTCTGCCTTAGTTGATTTTGAAAAAAAATACCCTGAAATTAAGGTTAAAATAACAGTATTTCCTTATGAGGCTTATCGAGACAAACTTTTAGTAGCAACAGCAGCAGGAACTCCTCCTGATGTATCGGTTATAGATCAGATATGGAGCGCTGAATTTCCTGCAGCTGGGTTTGTTATTCCTCTTGACAAATATATCGCTAAATCAAAAATAGTGAAAAGAGATGCCTTTTTCCCTGGAGCCTGGGACTCAGCTGTTTATAAAGGTAAAGTATGGGGAATTCCTTTCGATGTTGGTGTATGGGCCTTTGTTTACTATAATAGAGATATGTTTAGAAAAGCAGGACTTGATCCTAATAAACCCCCGGTTTATTGGGATGAGCTTTTAGAATATGGTAAACTTTTAACTAGGGATACCAACGGAGATGGGGAAATTGATCAATGGGGACTTCCTCTTTATGGGGCTAAAGATGAAGCAACCATTTGTACAACCGATGCTTTTATATTCTCTAATGGAGGTTCTATTCTGAGTGAAGACTTTTCCAAATGTGTTCTGGGTAATAAGGCTTCAGTTGATGCATTGAAATTTTATAAGAGTCTACAAAAGATAAGTCCTCCTGGTGCTGTAAGCAGAACCGCTGAGGATGCTTTTAAAATCTTTACCGCTGGGAAGGCAGCTATGCATCTTTATGGAGAGTGGGGACAGGATACTGTTAATGCTCGTGCTCCAGAGATGGACTGGGCTATGGGATTTTTCCCGAAACCTCACGGGGGAAAATCTATTGGCACCTTTGGTGGATGGAATATGGTAATTTATAAAAAGTCCGAGCATAAAGATCAAGCCTGGAAATTTATAGAATACTGGACAAGCAAAGGAGTAAATGAAAAAGTAGCGGCTCTTACCCCTGCTAATAAAGCTTCAGCTAATATTCTCCTTGCTTTAAAAAGAAGGTTCCCCAAGATGATTTTTAAACAGTTGACCGAGTCTCATCCAAGGCCTATATCTCCGGTTTATCCTCAAATCTCCGATGTTCAACGGGATGCTATTCAGTATATTTTGCTAGGAACAAAAACGGTGAAAGAAGCGCTTGATGATGCTGCTAAGAAGATAGATGAAATAATAAAATAATAATGAAGGGGGGCTGATATGGGAAATCTCCAGTCCCCCTTTGTAGTAGAGATGAACTTATGGAGTATAAAAGAAAAGTAAAGGATGATATTTTAATTGGTTATATGTTTATTCTACCTACCTTAATCTTGATAAGTTTTATCGTCTTTTATCCCTTAATTGATACTTTCTATCTCAGTTTATTTAAAACTTCCTTAGTCTTGCCACAACCTAAGTTTGTGGGGTGGAAAGGTTACTGGGAGATATCAACATCTGGTCCTCTTTGGCTGATAATTAAAAACTCTTTAATATGGACTATATTGGTAGTCATATTTCAATTTATTTTGGGATTATCTACAGCTATTCTTTTAAATAAGGATTTTTTTGGACGCACTTTAGCCCGAGGAGTTGTTATTCTTCCCTGGGTAATGCCAGGAGTTATTGCTGCCATGGTATGGAGATTAATGTACGATCCTCAATTGGGAATAATAAATGACTTCCTTGCTCGATTGGGGTTAATTAAACACTATATGGCCTGGTTAGGACAACCAAATACTGCTCTTTTCGCTGTTATTATTGCTGCTATCTGGAAAGGATTCCCTTTTTCTACTGTTATGTATCTTGCAGCTTTACAAACCGTACCCCCAGAGTTATATGAAGCTGCTGAACTTGATGGAGCAGGAGGATGGCAAAGATTTATAAATATAACTATTCCTCAAATTATGCCCGTAATAAGAGTTACTATTCTTTTGACCTGGATATTAACTTTTAACTATTTTGAATTAGTGTGGGTTATGACAAAAGGAGGACCAGGGAAAAGCTCCCATATTTTTCCTACCTTTATCTATAATGTTGCTTTTAAACAATTTAGATTTGGCGCTGCCTCTAGGTATGCTGTGGTTAGCTTTCTTATATTACTTTTATTTTCTATTTTATATATTAGAGAGTTGGATAAAAGAGGAGCCTTAGATTGAGAAGTACAAAAAGAACAAAAATTTTTTCTAAAACGGTTATTTATCTTTTAGTAATTTTGTTGATGTTATTTGTTCTTTTTCCTTTTTTCTGGATGGCCTCTGTAGCTCTAAAAAGTCCTAATGAGCAGTTTAGGGTACCTCCTACCTTGTTTCCTACCTCCCCTACTTTAGTTAATTTTTTCTCGGCTCTTAGGTATCCTTTTTTTCTCAACTATTTCTTTAATAGTATTATCGTAGCTTCTCTTACTACTTTAGTTGTAATAAGTGTAACTATCTTATCTGCTTATAGTTTTTCCAGAATAAAGTTTTACTTCCGCAAATTCTTCCTTGTATTGATTATTATAAGTCAACTTTTCCCCCTTGCTGCTATTATTGTTCCAATATATATAATTATTTCTAAAATAGGATTAATTGATACCTATTTTTCTCTAATAATTGCCTACCTTTCCTTCACAGTGCCTATTTCAGTTTGGCTATTGCGAGGATTTATAGCTGGAATTCCTCAAGAATTAGAGGAAGCAGCTATGGTGGATGGGTGCAGCAGACTCCAGGCTTTTTTAAGAATCGTCCTCCCCTTAAGTAAACCTGGTATAGCTGCTACTGCAGCTTATGTTTTCTATGTTACCTGGCAGGAATTTATGTTTGCTCTTACTTTTATTACCACAGAGAGTAAAAGAACTTTACCTGTGGGAATACTTGATTTCATTGGTCAATACGAGACAAATTGGGGCAATCTTATGGCCGCCTCTATTTTTGTTTGTCTTCCAGTATTTATATTATTTATGATTCTTCAGAAACAATTAGTAGCTGGTTTAACTAAAGGATCACTTAAAGCTTAATTAATTAGAGAGTTCCAAGAAGGCGAACCTTATATAAGTAAGAAGAAAATGTTTTCCAAAATGATTCCAGAAACTAACTTCATCCTCGGTTAACTTTATTAAAATATTCAATTATACTGAGGCGGTTTAAGAACTCGGTTTTCCTACTGAAAAATTGGTAGGAAATTGATAAATAAAAGGTGAGTTGAGGGAAAAAAGTAAAAAAGCGGAAGAAAAAAAACGAATACCTGAGCAATCTTATTCAGGCAAAGCGTTCTTTGACAAAATAAAAAAAGACTCCTGCATAAAGAGATTGATTTACCAAATTAAATTATGTGGGGAAGGCAGTAGGGAGGGGATCTTTTCCTATTGATCAGGGAAAGAATAGAGGCTGGTACGTTAGGGCCCCTTAGTTTTCTCTTGTAGAATTTATCCCAGGTTTTCAAATACCTCATTAGGTTAAGGGTAATCCCTATAACAAAACGCGCAACTCTCTTCAAAAGAGTGGTTATACAGGCTAAAGTTGCCTCAATGGAAGCTGCAGCTAATCCGTAGATGCGAGGAGACTCGAGGATGTCCAGGTCGGACCTTTTAGTTGTACCATTACACCTCTCAGATGCTGAGCGAAGGTTTCTAATTTTTTTCCATTTATCCGAGCACCTTGGAACCTCACACACAAGTCTTGGATGAGCCTTAATGGACATATGGGTAGAGTAACCACATTCCCTACTAAGGTACTTGCAATCCTCTATGGGAGAAGGGATAAAAGCAGGTGAGGTTAAACACTGCTTTTTACACACAAAGGATACTCTCTTTTTCCTCTCATCGTACCCATTGGATTTGCAAAGTGCACCGCAGGGAGCAAAAGGAGTTCCTTTCTCATCGTAGCCTCGAGCCTTAAGAGTTTTCTCATCAGTTTTCTCGTTTCTCTTGTTGTAGTCAATAATAGGAATGGATCCTGTTCTTCTTATATGCTGGAAGTTCTCTATGCTATCAAAACCGCTATCAGCAATATCAAGATAGGGCAAAAGTGAGTGTTTTCGAATGAACTTTCTTCTCTCAGGAATAAAGAAAGAGCCATCTAATTTATCTGCTGGACTCGTTATACATCCAACAGGGAGTTCAAGACCAATCTCTATCTCAATGCTCGTGGTTATCATTGCCTGATAACCAAAGACTTTAACCTTTTTGTTGGGATTAAGATTTGATCTTCGGTAGCCAATCTTTGCTTCAAGATCAGAAGGCATCCTGGGACACTTAACATAGATTAAGGGTTTATCTCCTGTAAGATCTACTTTTGATATACAGGATGAGAGGAGCTTAAGGTAAAGTCCTTTTTGGGAAAGCTCTTTCTCTACACCAACGATATGTGCCAGCTCACCTTGTTTTTGGTCTTCTTCCTGGGGCAGGAAACAAAAAGATAAGGCTACAAAATTGGGTCTTTTTCTCACACAGGGTGGAAGATCATCCCGGGGACATAGGGCAAAGAAGCATCTTTCTTTTCCCAAGATGATCTTTTCCGGATGAGCTAAAAAATAATTTATCCTGTAACGAAGGTTTCTTAAAAAATCATCTTTCAAAGGGATGCACAAACAATCTTTGGTTGCATAATTGCAACCTCTGTACCTGGCATAAGTGGGGAAAAGCGTCCCATCGTAGGATAGGATTTTTCCGGTGATAAGACCAAGTTCTTTGACAAGCTCCACTAAGACGTGGAAGATCTCATCAAACTTATCTGGTCCAATTCTCTTTTTAAAATTGGTAAAGTTCGCCTCGCAAGGGATTCTATCATAGGATATTCCGGCGTAGGCTCTATAGCACCTTCCTTTATCTTTGTCATGAAGGCAGGCAACAAAATCATCCATGTACCTGAACCCATCCAGAAACTTGCAAAGATAAAGGACAAACATAGATGCAGGGTCAAAACAAGAGCCTCCTTCCTTGCTGTATGAGGAAGCAACAAGGGACCTGACGAAGGAGAAATCAATTAAAGAGGTAGCAAACTTAGAGAAGGAAAAATAACCCTGGGGGCTAATATCTATAAACCTTCTCTTATACTGATACAAAGACAGAAGACGGGATCTTTGTTTGGGGAA
>JAGGVN010000041.1 GCA_021158005.1 Candidatus Aerophobota bacterium
CCAGAAAATGAGCCAATGGATATGCCTGACTTGTTGCTGTTGGCAAAGAAAAAAGAATTTAAAATACAGGTCTATCCGATGAGCTGTTCCTGGTTTGATATAGGAGAATGGGAGGAATACAGGAAAGTAATGGAATATATGAGCAAATACGGTGGGCGATAATGGTAAACCACGGCTGGAGGAAAAGATGTACAAAGAAAAGACTATCCTGGCTTTGATTCCAGCAAGAGGTGGAAGTAAAGGATTGCCAAGAAAAAATATAAGGCCACTTCTTGGAAAACCTCTTATTGCCTGGACAATAGAACAGGCTAAAGCAGGTAAATATATAGACAGAGTAGTAGTTTCTACTGATGATGAAGAAATTGCTGAGGTTGCAAAAAAGTATGGTGCAGAAGTCCCTTTTATGAGACCAAAAGAACTGGCGAGAGATGATAGTCCTACGATAGATGCTGTTTTGCATGCATTGGAATTTTTTTCTGAAAAAGGAGAAAAATTTGATTTATTAGCTCTTTTAGAACCAACTTCTCCATTGCGAAAAAGAGGGGATATAGATAGAGGAATAGAAATCTTGCTAAATTCTAAGCGAAAAGCCACAGCTGTAGTTAGTGTTGGTAAAGTGACTTTAGAGCATCCTACTATAATGAAAAAGATAGATAGTGAAGGCTTTTTGATACCTTTTATAGAAGCAAAAGGAATATATCAACGTCAACAGTTGGAAGATGTATATTTTCCATATGGCGTTCTTTACTTATCTTTCACAGAAGCTGTTAGAAAATATAGAACTTTCTATCAACCAAAAACATTACCACTCTTTATAGAAAGGTGGCAAAATTACGAAATAGATGATTATTATGATTTATTATGCACTGAGGCTATTTTGAAGGAAAAAATTTCGGAGGTCTTGTAGATGAATTTTTTAATCATCGGGTTGGGTTCAATGGGCAAAAGGAGAATACGGTGTTTAACATCTTTAGGTATTCCTCCCGAAAATATTTATGGATTTGATTTTCGTGAAGATAGAGGTAAAGAAGCGATAGATAAATATCATATTTCAGTAGTTTCTTCTTTAGATAAAGATATCTGGAACAAAGTAGATGCAGTAATCATTTCTACTCCTCCAGATAAGCACCTTGAATATATGAAAAAATCTATTGAATATAGAAAACCAGCTTTTGTTGAAGCAAGTGTCATCTTACAAGGTCTAAAGGAAGTTAATGAAAAAGCTAAGGAGAAAGGGGTTCTCATAGCTCCTTCCTGTACTATGTTTTTTCATCCTGTGATAAAGGACATTAAAAGAATAGTTGAAAGCAGGGAATACGGAAAAGTTACCAACTTCTCCTACCACTCAGGACAATACCTTCCTGACTGGCATCCATGGGAGAATGTAAAAGATTTTTATGTTTCTAAGCAAGAAACAGGAGCTGCAAGAGAGATAGTGCCTTTTGAGCTAACATGGTTGGTGAAAATATTGGGTTATCCTAAGGACATAAAAGGCTTTTTTGGAAAGACTATGGATGTAGGAGCTCACATAGATGATACCTATGCTGTTACTATAGATTTCGGCGACTTTTATGGGGTATTACTTGTGGATGTAGTATCACGATTTGCAACAAGAAGGTTAACTCTTAACTTAGAGTATGCCCAAATATATTGGGATTGGGATGCAGGATATTTAAAGTTATATGATGCAAGGAAGCAACGATGGATAATTTATTATCAACCTGAAGGAAAGGCGGAAGTTGGGTATAATAGGAATATAGTGGAGGAGATGTATATAGAGGAAATTAAAAATTTTATAGACGCTATAAATGGTAAAGTAAGCTTTCCTAATACCTTGGAGGAAGATATTGAGATTCTACAATTATTACAGAAAATAGAAGAAGGTATCTTGCCGTGAAAATAAAAATAGGACCTCAATTATATCAAAAAGCCAAAAAGCTTATTCCAGGGGGAACCCAACTTTTATCAAAAAGACCTGAGATATTTCTTCCTGAACTTTGGCCAGCATATTACTCTATGGCTAAGGGATGCGAAATATGGGATTTGGATGGGAATAAATATATAGATATGAGTTATATGGGGGTTGGAACAGCTATCCTTGGATATGCAGATGAAGATGTTAACCAAGCAGTTAAAGAAGCAATAGATAAAGGTAACTTAGCAACTTTAAATGCGCCAGAGGAAGTAGAACTTGCAGAGGTGCTTCTTGAACTTCATCCCTGGGCAGAAATGGTTAGATATGCAAGAACTGGTGGTGAAGCAATGGCTGTAGCTGTAAGAATTGCCAGAGCATACTCTGAGAAAGACATTGTTTTATTTTGTGGGTATCATGGATGGCACGACTGGTATTTAGCAGCAAATCTTGCAGATGATAAGGCTTTGGATGGGCATCTTTTACCTGGACTTAAACCTAAGGGAGTTCCCAGAGTATTAAAAGGAACAGCTATTCCATTTACATATAATAACACAAAGGAGTTTAAGAGACTTATAGATAAACATAAAAATAATATAGGAGTTGTAGTGTTAGAAGCAGTGCGGAATTATCCTCCTACGAAAGAATTCTTAGATACTATAAGAAGTATAACAGAAGAACTTGACATTCCTTTAATTGTGGATGAAATAACATCTGGATTTAGATTAACACTAGGTGGTGCTCATTTAGTATATAATCTAAAGCCTGATATTGCCGTATTTGGAAAAGCTATAAGCAATGGATATCCAATGGCAGCAATTATAGGTAAGGCTAAAATTATGGACAAGGCTCAGGAATCCTTTATAAGTAGCACCTATTGGACTGATAGAATCGGTCCTGTTGCAGCAATTGCTACTATAAAAAAACTTAAGCGATATAATGTTCCTTCTTATATTACTCAAGTGGGAGAGAAAATTCAAAAAGGACTCAAAGAGTTAGCTATCAAACA
>JAGGVN010000109.1 GCA_021158005.1 Candidatus Aerophobota bacterium
AAATGCCTTAAAATAAATAGGTTTACCAGCTTTAGCTATAGGCCTTAAAATGTCAAGATAAGGATGATTCCTACTGAAGAAAGAGAAAGTTTCTTTTTGAGATAGATTCTTATGGAAATAAGAATTTTTTTTAACTTCGGTTTTAAGAATTCCTGTTTTATAATATTGAACCGCCAGCTCAAAGGGGAGGGAGAAATCAGGATTTAAAACTTTTGCCTGTTCATAATAGATAAATGAGGTATCAAATTTTTCTTCAGCTAACTTTAAATTTTTTGCTGAGAGGGCTTTTTCTCCCTCTTCTAAGAATATAGAGCCTAAGTTTGCGTAAGCCTGAAAGAGATGGGGAAAGAGAGAGATATTTTTTTTAAAAAATTTCTTTGCTTCCTCTATTTTTCCCATTTTAAGATAAGCATATCCTAAGTTATTATAAAGTCCTACGTATATCCAATTTTTCTCTGCTCTTTTAAGATTTTCAATTGCTTCTTTATATTTACCAAGATAAATTTTAATTCTTCCTAAATGGCTATAAGCCTGTCCATAATAGGGATTAATTTTTAGAGCTTTTTCTGCTTCTTTTTCTGCCAGATGATAAGCTCTTACCTCTTCCATCATTTCTGCCGTTTTTAAATGAGTATCGGCAACAAATATTCTTATTCTCAAGATACTTAAAGATACCGCTAAAAGCACTATACTTATCTGGATAGTCCTTCTTAAGAGAAGAGGACATTTTTTCTCTTTATCTATTTTTCTTTTCTCTCCAATCAAAGTAGATAAAGCCAGTATAAAAGGGAAAAGCATTCCGTTCTGAATAATGTGAAAAGGAAAGCTGTAAAGAGCATCTATAAGGATGGCGGTCATTCCTCCCATAAGACCTATTAAAAGGAATTTATCTTCTCTTTTTACTTTTTTAAGATAGGCAAAGCTCTTTTTATAAAAGAGAAAAACTATCCAGAGAAAACAAGCTAATCCTATTATTCCTGTCTCTGCCCAGAGGTGAAGATAATCATTATGAGCATTAATAGATTTATTAGTCAGGGGAATATATTTTTTGTTTTTTTCTAAGGAAAGAACTTTTCCTTGAGAGTTGGGGTAGTGAATACGAAAAGTTCCTATTCCTGAACCCAAAAGAGGGTTTTCTTTAATCATTTCTATGGTGGAAAGCCAGATTAAAAAACGCTGCTGGATAGAATTATGCTCAAGATGAGTATAAGAAATCCCTTCCCGGGCAATATTTCTTCTGGTAGGATTTAAGGGATTGGGAGAAGAATAAATAAGGGAAATAATAGAGAGAATGAGGATAAGAGTCAAAAGACGGAGCCTATTTTCTTTTAAAAAATTTTTTTGATGAACTAAAAAAACTATTCCTATAAAGACCATTCCCATAAAGAGGGCTATGCATCCTCCAATGTTGGTGAGAAAAATCCCGGTATAGAGAAGAGCCAATAATATCTCTAAGAGAATCTGCCGGGATTTCTTTTTCTCTAAACAGAAGAGAACAAAAGCGAGGGGAAAAGTAATGGCTAAGTATCCTGATAAGTAGTTAGGATTACCGAAAGTGGAAAAAAGACGTATCCTTCCTCCTAATTTTCTCCAGATGGGAAGCTCTAATCCATAGAATTGGAAGATAGCATAGGTAGCTGATATTAAAGCCGAAGAGAGGATGATGATAATTAAACCCTTCCTCCACTCCCTTTCTTTAAAAGAGGAGATAAGAATAAAGTAGATAAGAATAAAACTTATCCAGTGAGAAATATCTACTAAGGAGGTATAATAAGTATGTGTTTGGAAGAGAGAAATAAGTAAGATAAAGAGAAAAACAATAATGGGTAAATTTAAAGAAGACTTCAGGGAATGATAATCTCCCCATTCCAATAATTTTATGAGCCAGAGACTCCCCACGAAAAGGAGGATAAGCTGGGCGATGGTCTCTTTGGTGATGGTAAAGGTAGTTGCCCAGGCATAAAAGGTAAGAGGAGTAAGAAAGAATAAGATTATAATTCCTGTTCTAATAACGGAGTTTACGTTAAAAGAAAGCCTTTTTTCTATTTTTTAACTCCCTGTTTGCTATACCCGGAAATTGGGGTTCTATGCCGTAAAAACAACTATCCAATATGCTGGAACATAGTAAAGTAAGGTAAATACATTGCTACTACTATTATCCCTACGGTTGCGCCCAATACTACTATAAGAAGAGGTTCAATTAGACTGGCTATGGATTCTACCATCCGATTTACTTCTCTATCGTAAAAATCAGCAATTTTATTAAGCATTTCATCGAGAGCAGCCGTTTCTTCTCCTACCGAGATCATATTAGTTACCATAGGAGGAAAGACAGGATATTTTTTGAGAGGATTAGCAATTGTTTCCCCTTCTCTTAAAGAAGCTCTTGATTCGTTGATGGCTTTCTCAATGACCTTATTTCCCGTTGTCTTTGCGGTCATCTCTAAGGCATTGAGAATAGGAACTCCACTATTGGAAAGAGTGGCTAAGGTTCGACCAAATCGAGAAAGAGCAACTTTGTGAAAAAAATTTCCTATAACAGGAAGTTTTATCTTAACTGTATCCAGAAAATATGCTCCCTTATCAGATTTTTTAAGAAGATAATAAAATATAGCCATACTAAAGATGATAAGGGGAAGAAAGTAAAAATTTTGTTTAAGGAAGAGGGAGAGAGTAAGAACAAATTGAGTAAGGGCAGGAAGTTCCATCCCTAAAGTCTCGGAAAAAAGAATTTTCATTTTGGGAAGAATAAAGAATACCAGAACCATAGTAACTACCCCGGTTATACACATCACAAATAGAGGGTAGCGCATAGCTGTTTTTACCCTCTGATTTACATTCTCCATATATTCCAGATAGTTTGCCAGTCGAATGAGGATAATATCGAGAACTCCAGCCATTTCCCCTGCCCTTACCATATTATAAAACAGGGAGGAGAATATTTTGGGATGTTTACTCAAAGCTTCAGAGAGAGATAGTCCCTGCTCTACATCGTTCTTTACCTGAATAATAGTCTCTTTTAAAGTAGGATTCTGGGTTTGGGTAATCATTACATTAAGACTTTGAATCATAGGAATTCCGGCATTAATAAGGGTAGAAAATTCCCGGGCAAAAATAATAATATCTTTATTCTTTACCCTTGGTTTTAGAAATTTTCTTTGTTTATTCGATTTTTTAATAGGAAAGGAAAGCGGATCTTTCTTTTTCTTGAAGGAGGTGATTATAAGATTCTGAGTCCTTAAGCTGGATAAAGCAGTCCTCTCGTCCTTTGCTTTTATTTCTCCCTTTATCTTTTTTCCGGTTAAATTGCGCGCTGTATAAATGTAAATAGCCATTTTATTTATCTAACTTACCCCTGGTTTATTCGGTTAGTCAAATTATTTAACTAAGAATAAGTGCCTGCTACTCTTGCCATTTCTTCGAGAGTGCTCTCTCCCCGAAGAACCTTGGTAAGAGCATTCTCTCTTAAAGGCACCATTCCATTATTAATAGCTACCTCTCTAATTTCACTCTCCGGAGCTTTTCGGATAATTAACTCTCTAATATTATCGTCTATTTCGAGGGCCTCCATTACTGCCATTCTACCTCTGTACCCGGTATGATTACAAAGTTCACACCCTTTAGCCTTATAGAAAATTTGTTCATTAGAAGAATTTATATTTAAACTTTTTAGTAATTCTCGAGAAGGTTTAAAAGGAGTGCGACAATTCTTACAGACTCTTCGCATTAATCTTTGTGCTCCTACAAAGGTGAGAGCATCAGCGATAAGAAAGGGCTCTATTCCCATATTGATTAATCGAGAGATAGCAGCAGGAGCATTATTAGTGTGAAGGGTAGTAAAGAGAAGGTGTCCGGTAAGAGCGGCTTTAATACCTATGTCTGCTGTTTCTAAATCTCTCATCTCTCCCACCATAATGATGTCCGGGTCCTGACGAAGAAAAGCTCTTAGAGCTTTGGGGAAAGTTAATCCAATTTCTTCGTGAATTTGCACTTGATTAATACCCTCAGCCTCATACTCTACCGGGTCTTCAATGGTAAGAATATTCCTCTCAGGAGTATTAATAGCTCTCAGGGCAGCGTAAAGAGTGGTGGATTTTCCGCAACTGGTAGGACCAGTAAGAACAATCATTCCGTAAGGTTGTTTAATTGCTCTTTTATATTTTTCAAGGACATTTTTTTCCAATCCCAATTTATCAATGGTCAGACCCATAAGTTGAGCTTTATCCAGGAGACGCAGGACCACTTTTTCTCCAAATCGAGCAGGAATAGTAGAGACTCGAAAATCTATATTTCTATTTTTTACTTTTACCTTAAACCTCCCGTCTTGGGGAAGGCGATGTTCAGCGATGTCCATTTCAGATAAAATTTTAATTCGGGAAATCACGGCATTTTGAACTTTTTTAGGAAAAGAGGTGATAGGATAAAGAATTCCGTCTATACGATAACGAACTCTAAGTTCTTTTTCAAAAGGTTCAAGGTGAATGTCACTTGCTCTCTCTTTTATGGCCCTGGATAAAATAAGATTAACTATGTTAATGATGGGTGCTTTCTCAGCCTCTCTTATTACCTTATCGAGATCCACAGTCTCTTTTGTTTCAATTATTTTAACTTCTTCTTGAGACTCTTTAAATAATTTTTCTATATTTTTAGTAGCCAAGCTTGAGAAAAAATCGGCAATGGTTTCTTCAATTTCTGAAGGAGTAGCTACTACTGTTTGAATCTTACAACCGGTAAGGGTTCTTAAATCGTCTATAAGTAAGACATTTAAAGGATCAGCCATAGCTACAGTAAGAGTATTCCCCGAACGAGAAAGGGGAACTACTTTTTTTTCTTTAATTACTTTCTCGGGAAGGATTTTCATTATCTCCGGGTCTAATTTATAATTGTTCAGCTTTACATGAGGAATTCCTAATTGTTCTGCTAACCCAATTACTACCTGATCTTCTTTTACCAATCCTAATTTTAAAAAACTTTCCGAAAGGGTTCCTCCATTCATTTTTTGATATTCAATAGCTTTCTGAATATCTTCCTCTTTTATGAATCCCTCTTTAAGTAAGATATCCGCCAGAGTAAGTCGAGCCATTCTTCTCATAGTTTTTACCGATTCTCTGGAATTATATTATTTTCTAAAATTTTGTCAATTTTTAGCCACGTTTATTTTACATAATTCCGTGTAGTTTGTATAATAAATTAAAATGGAGAGAAATATGAATATAGAAGATTATAATTATTTTCTTCCTCGGGAACTAATTGCGCAAAGGCCTTCTGTTACTCGAGATAGTGCCCGTCTTCTTATTCTTCATCGGAATAGCGGGAAAATAGAGCATAAAAAGTTTTATCAAATCGATGAATATTTACGAAAAGGAGATGTTTTAGTTCTCAATAACACTCGGGTAATTCCCGCTCGTCTAAAAGGGAGAAAAAAGGATACCGGGGGGAGGGTGGAAATTTTTCTTTTAAGAAAGAGAGGAAAGAATTTATGGGAGTGTTTATTAAAACCGGCCGGGAGAGTTAGGGAAGATTCTCAAATTAGTTTTCCCGAAATAGAGGTTTATGCTAAAGTTCTTAAAAAGATTGAAGGAGCAAAGGCTCTGGTTAAATTTAGCGATGAGGAAGATATAGAAGAAAGGATAAATCGGATAGGGGAAGTTCCTCTTCCTCCATACATTAAAAGAGAAAAGGGCCCTTCTTTAGAAGATAAAGAAAGATATCAGACATTATATGCTAAGGAGAACGGAGCAGTAGCCGCTCCTACCGCAGGATTACATTTTACTCTCCCTTTACTGGGAAAAATAAGAAAGAAGGGGGTGAAGATAGTAGAAATTACTCTCCATACAGGATGGGCAAGTTTTAAACCTTTACGAGAAAAAAGAGTGGAGGATAATAAGCTTCCCTCAGAGTATTTTAAGATTACCAGAGAGAGTGCTTTTATTATTAATAAAGCGAAAAGAGAAGGGAGTAGAGTAATAGCGGTGGGAACTACTACTACACGAGCCCTGGAAACATCTGCGGGAAACTCTGGAATTATCAAAGAAAAAGAAGACTTTACCGATCTTTTTATTTATCCGGGATATAAATTTAAGATAATCGATGCCTTGATTACTAATTTTCATATGCCTGCTTCCTCTCTCCTTTTGCTTGTCTGTGCCTTTGCAGAGAAAGAAAAGGTATTATTTGCTTATAAGGAAGCAATAAAAAAGAAATATCGTTTTTTATCTTTTGGCGATGCTATGTTGATAGTATAGTTTGATTAATTATTAAATTGTGGTAACATACTTATACCTCTTGTATAATGAAATTTAAATTACTTTCCAAGGATAAGTTTAGCCAGGCGCGCTGGGGAAGGATATTTACTCTCCATGGGAGTGTGGATACTCCTGTTTTTATTCCTGTAGGAACTCAAGGGACAGTTAAAGCTATTTCTCCGGAAGAATTAGAAGAGATAGGGATAGAGATTATTCTTTGCAATATTTATCATCTTTATCTTCGTCCGGGAGAGAAAATCATTCAAAAAATGGGAGGATTACATAAGTTTATAAATTGGGAAAGGAGTATAATTACAGATAGTGGGGGGTATCAAATTTTTAGTATTTCTCCTTTGCAACAGCCGACAGATGAAGGAGTAAAATTTAAATCTCATATTGATGGTTCTGAACATTTTCTTACCCCGGAGGAGGTTCTTAAGATGCAATTATCCTTAGGAGTGGATATAATGTTGGTGCTTGATGAGTGCATTCCTTATCCGGCCACTTATCATCAGGCAGAAGTGGCTTTAAAGAGGACTTTAAAATGGGCAAGGAGGAGTAAATTATTTAGAGAAAATGATGAGAGAGGTCTTTTTGGGATTGTTCAAGGGGGGACTTTTAAAGATTTACGAAAAAAGAGTGTGGAAGAATTAGTTCAGCTAAATTTTGATGGTTATGCCTTAGGAGGATTAAGCGTGGGAGAACCTCTTTCTTTAAGGGAGGAGATTATTGAATGGACGAGTAATTATCTGCCGACTACTCGTCCGCGATATTTAATGGGAGTGGGAACTCCTGAGGAGATTTTAAGGGATATTTCCTTAGGGGTGGATATATTTGATTGTGCACTTCCTACTCGTATTGCCCGTAATGGAGGAGTATTTACCAGCCGGGGAAAAAAGAACTTAAGGAATGCTATTTATAAAGAAGATCCTCGTCCTCTGGATCCAGAATGTAAGTGCTATACTTGCAGGAATTATTCACGGGCTTATTTAAGGCATCTTCTCTGGGCTAAAGAGATCTTAGGAATGCGTCTGACTACTTATCATAATCTTTATTTTTTAGCGAATTTAATGAGGAAAGTTAGAAAATCAATTAAGGAGGGTAAATTTGAAGAGTTTAAAAAAGATTTTCTGGAAAAATATGAAGGGGATAGGTAAAAGTATAGGGTTATACGGTATTGCCTGGGCAAGTAATGGAGATATAGGTATAGGAGGAGCGGGAATGATGAGTGCATTTATACCTCTTATACTTATTTTTGTAATTTTCTATTTTCTCCTTATTCACCCTGAACGAAAAAAGCAGAAGGCACATCAGGAAATGATAAAGAACTTGAAAAAAGGAGATAATGTAGTTACTGCGGGAGGGCTTTATGGAACTATTACTAAAGTTAAGAAAGATTATGTAGAAGTAGAAGTAGCTCCCAAAACTATTTTGAAAATTCAAAGAAGTTCTATTTCTTATTTAAGAGGAGAAAAATAGTTGGGAATTATTTATAATTTTGGCTTTTTGCTTTAAATTTTCAACCCAGGCGTTAATAACTTCTGCCCTTTTTTGAGAAAGTATCTCTTTGGTAAATGTTTCTTTTTGTTTAGAAAGTTCCTCAAGGAAAGAATTTCTATCTATTAATCTTATCAGATAATACCCGTTAGTCAAAAGGAGAGGTTCGCTTATCTGTTTTATCTGGAGAGAAAAGGCAAGCTTTATAAATTTTTCTTTATCTTCTTGATACATCCCCTCTATCCAATCCGATCTTCTAATGTATCCTAAATCTTTATACTCTACTCCTATTTCCTTTGCTAAGGAAGATAGATTGGTATTCTCTTTAATCTTTTTTCTTATTTCTTTTGCTTTTTTTTCTGCCAATGTTTTACTCTTTTCCTCGGTTAACTTTTCTTCTATCTCTTCTTTTACCTCTTTTAGAGGAGGAATATAAGAAGGTCTTCTTTCTTTTAATTTAAGAAGGCAATATCCGGAAGGAAGTTTTAATAGAGGACTTATTTCTCCTTCTTTCAAGGAGAAAGCTGTTTCGTTAAATTGACTAACCCAGCCTAAATTTTCAATTCTTTCATTACGGGAAAAGAAAGGAGTAGTTTTAACATAATCAGGGTGTTTCTGGGCATATTCTTCAAATGTAATATAATGGGAGGTTAGCTTTCTTCTGATTTCTTCTCCTTCTTTTCTGGCAAATTCCCAGCTTCTTTCTAGGATCAACTCTTCTTCAATTTTTTTCTTTACTTCTTCAAAAGATCGGGTGTGAGCTGGTTTTATCTGTGTTAGTTTCACCAGATGATAACCGAGCGGAGTCTTTACTATACAGGTATCCCCTACTTTTTCCAAAGAAAAAATGCTTTTAATAAAGGATGAAGAGGCCATTTCCTCTTTAGTAAAGAATCCCAGGTCTCCTCCTTTATCTTTAGTGGAAGAGTCTTCTGAATATTCTTTGGCTAAACTAACAAAATCTTTCCCTTCTTTTAATTTCTTTTCTGCTTCTTCGATTTTCTCTTTTGCTTCTTTTTCTTCTTCATCATCCGCCTGCGAGGAAAGTCTTACGAGAATATGACTTACTCTTCTCTTTTCCGGGACCCAATAGTTATCGAGATGTTCCTCGTAATAGGCCTTTAACATTGATTCAGTAAGGGCTATCTTATCTTTAAAATCTTCGGGCTTTAAGAGAATATATTCTACCTTTACCTTCTCGGGTAAGGTAAAGTCTTGTTTAAATTCTTCATAATAATTTTCTATTTCTTTGGCTTCTATTTTTATTTCTTTTTTATATTTTTCTGGAGAAATGAGAATATACTCTACTCTCACTTTTTCATTTTCTTTTCTCCAGTAGTCTCCAATCTCCTTGTCGGTTATCTGAATACTATTTTGAATCACTTCTATAAGTTTAGTAATAGCTATTTCTCTTTTTATTTCTTCTTCTAATACAGGATAAGAGATATGCTGGGAGGTTAGAAATCTTAAGAATGCTTCTCGCGAGGGGAGACCTAAGTTTATCATTATATTTTTTATTTTCTCTTTTAATTCCTTTTCAGTTGCTTTAATTTTTGCCTTTTTTGTTTCCTGCCAGATAAGCTCATTATTTATGAGTTGATTTAATACCCTTTCTTTTAAATACCTTTCTATTTGAGGAGATATCTCTCCCACATTTTCTTGATAACTCTTTTGAATATTAGTATAAGCTTGAACAAAATCTCTATAAGAAATGGGGACTCCGTTAACTTTGGCTAAGGGTTGAATCTTTCTTTGAGTTAAATGGCCATATCCATAGGTAAAGACTATAGAAACTACTAAAGCTATCACTATTATCCATACCAGAGACTTTACGCTTTTCCTTAA
>JAGGVN010000079.1 GCA_021158005.1 Candidatus Aerophobota bacterium
ATCAAACAGAGATAAAGAGGAAAACATCCTTCTTTAGAACTCTTAATTTACAGAATATCCGGAAAATAGGAGATTAAAAAATGCCAGAATTAAGTGTAAATGTTGATCATATAGCTACTCTTCGTCAAGCAAGAAGGGCACAGGAGCCAGACCCTGTAACAGCCGCACTTTTAGCAGAATTAGCCGGGGCCCATGGAATCACTGTCCATCTAAGAAAAGATAGAAGACATATTCAGGAAAGAGACTTAAATATTCTTCGCTCCACGGTAAAAACAAAATTGAACCTCGAAATGGGCACAAGTGAAGAAATTATAAGAATTGCTTTGAAAATAAAGCCAGAATTGTGCACCCTGGTCCCGGAAAAAGAGGAAGAAATAACTACAGAAGGAGGACTTAATCTCTCTCAGGATATCTCTCGACTGAAAGAAGTAATTACCTTACTCCATGAAAGAGGAATTTCTGTTTCCCTTTTTATTAACCCTGATTCAAATAGCATAAGGAAAGCACACAAATTGAATGTGGAGGTAGTAGAACTACACACAGGAATATATGCGGAAGCTAATTCTCCCTTAGAAGCAGCTACTGAGCTTGAAAAACTTGCCGGAGCGGCTGCTCTGGCTAAAAAGCTGGGTTTAAGAGTAAACGCCGGTCACGGTCTAAATTATCAAAATGTAAAAAAAGTCTGCTTAATAGAAGAAATAGAAGAATTGAGTATAGGACATTCTATCATTGCTCGTGCTTGTCTTGTAGGGATAGAAAAAGCAGTAAAAGAAATGATACAATTAATCAAATAATTAAATACACAAGAATGGGAATACGATTTTTCTCCACCAAAAGGTAAAACAAGGGTAAACATGAACTAAACAATAATACTATATAGGAGAATAAAAAATGAACGTTATTGAACTTCAGAAAATGAGTATTCTTGAACTCCATAAATTAGCCATGAAGAAAAATATAACTAACTATAAACAATTGAAAAAACAAGACCTTATATTTAAAATTATTCAGAAAGAAATCGATGAAGACAAAAATGTGTTAGGCTCCGGGGTTCTGGACATTTTAAGTGAGGGTTACGGATTTCTTCGTACTAACTATATCTCTGGTCCAGATGATATATATGTATCACCTTCCCAAATTAAATTATTCAACCTTCGAGAAGGAGACTTTATAGAAGGCCAAATACGTCCCCCAAAAGAGAATGAAAATTACTTTGCTTTACTTAAAGTAGAGTCGGTGAATAGAGACGATCCCGAAAAAGCGCGACAAAGAACTCTCTTTGAAAATCTTACTCCTCTCTACCCCCACGAAAGAATTACCTTAGAAGACTCTTCCTCTAACATTTCCTGTCGCCTTATCGACCTTATTGCTCCCTTAGGAAAAGGACAAAGAGGTCTCATTGTTGCTCCTCCTAAAACAGGAAAGACTATACTTCTCCAAAAAATTGCTAATAGTATTACTACCAATCACCCGGAAATAAATCTTGTAATTCTCCTTATCGATGAACGTCCTGAGGAAGTCACTGATATGCAACGTTCAGTAAAAGGTGAGGTAGTCTTTTCTACCTTTGACGAGCAACCTAAACACCATACTCGAGTAGCGGAACTTGTTCTTGAAAAAGCAAAAAGGTTAGTAGAACAAGGAGGGGACGTAGTTATTCTTTTGGACAGCATTACCCGTTTAGCCCGTGCCTACAATCTTGTTATTCCCACTAGTGGAAAAATTCTCTCCGGAGGAATAGATGCTAATACTCTTTATTATCCCAAGAAATTTTTTGGAGCAGCCCGAAAAGTAGAGGAAGGAGGAAGTTTAACTATTTTAGCTACTGCGCTTGTAGAAACAGGAAGTAAAATGGACGAAGTCATTTTTGAAGAATTTAAAGGAACGGGAAATATGGAATTACGACTCTCCAGAGAATTAGCTGAAAGACGGATCTTCCCTGCTATTGATATTAATCGTTCAGGCACAAGAAGAGAAGAGCTCTTACTGAGTGAAAAAGAACTTAAAATGGTTTGGATTCTCCGAGATTATTTAAATCGACAAAATCTCAAAGAGCCCATAGAGGCAATAAAAGAAGTAATAGAAAAGACAAAAAATAACGAACAATTTTTAGAAATAGTTGCTCGTTTAGAAAAAGATTTATCTTTTAGAAAAAAGGAGTAAAAAAATGAAAAAAGGAATACATCCTCCTTATAAAGAAACTATTATTCATTGTGCTTGTGGTGCGACCTATAAAACCAGATCCACCAGGCAAAACCTCCATGTAGAAATATGTTCCCATTGTCATCCCTTCTTTACGGGAAAACAAAAATTTGTTGATAGCGGAGGGAGAGTAGAAAAATTTCAAAAGAAGTACGGTAAAAAATGATAGTTTAAAATTTATTTAAAGAGGGGGGATAAAACCCCCTCTTTAAATTTAGATCTTTACTCCTGAGGAATAATGAGCCTTTGTCCCGGATAGATGAGATCAGGATTCTTAATTTTATCTTTATTTACTTCATAGATTTTCTTCCATTGGAAAGGGTCATTATAGATACTTTCGTAATTAGAAATGTTCCAGAGATTTTCTCCTTTAAGAACCAGGTGAAAAGTCTTGGGAGGAATAAATAATCTCTGTCCTGGATAGATGAGATCAGGATTCTTAATTTTATCTTTATTTACTTCATAGATTTTCTTCCATTGGAAAGGGTCATTATAGATATTTCGAAATCCCGAAATATCCCAAAGGGTATCACCTTTCTTTACCCGATATAAATTTTTGGGAGTAACTTCAAGAGAAGGTTTAGTAGCGAGTTGCCGTTCTAATCTTTC
>JAGGVN010000096.1 GCA_021158005.1 Candidatus Aerophobota bacterium
GGCTTAAATCTGTGATTTTAAAAATTACTTTTTTCATAATTTTAGATTGTATTTAATCTATTTTATATTTTAATTTTCTTCCAACCTTCTAATCTCTTTTTTGATTTCCTCAATAACTTCGGTATTATAAATTTTTTTCTTCCCACCTTTTTTAATAGAAATAACATAAAATACTTTTCCACCATATTTATCAGTAAACTTCTTATGAGTAGCTTCTTGTAATTGCCTTTCTTTAAAAATTTGAGAGATATGAGATACGCCTCCAGCTGGTTTTATTTGTAAACCAATATATTTACCATTTATCTTTATAAAAAAATCTACATTGAATAATCTATCCCATCTATCAGGAGCTGGTTCTATTTTTACCTTTAAAATATTCTGTAATTGTTCATAAATAGTTTTCCTTTCTGTCATATATCCGTCGAATGTACGGTTTATCACTAAATTAAAAATATAATTAATACAATCTTCCTCTGTAATCTGATCTATTTCTGACACTAAAACTTCGCTTATTTTAATGTATAATTTCTTGCCTAAATTTATCAGATGTTCCTTGGAACGCACATTTTTAAAATAATAATCCTGCCACTCCTTTATGGTCTTGGGAGCGCATTTTCTAATCTCCTCAGATACAGGACCAACATTCCTTTTAAAATTTAATTGGAACCTGTTAGTAGCTGAATTTAAAATCCATTCTTTAGCCATAGTTTTATTTCTTTAAATTTATAAATTTATTTTTATAGCGAAAATCCATATTTATATCTACATCTGCTAAACCATTTTTTATTAAATGGGCATTAATGAAGGTTTTATTTCTTAAATAAAGATATGCTAATAAGTCCCCATTTTTATTATGTTTAATTGTATCAAATTTCAGAAACACTTTCTGTCCCTTCAGCTTCGAAATTAGAAAATTTATGGCTTCTTCTGCTTTTTCCTTTTTAGCTTTTATTCCAATTAGTTTAACCTTTATCCCTGTATTTAATACTATAACTTCTGGAGAAATAATTTTTTTTACGGAATAATACTTCTCTTTTTTGGTCTGTGATAAATCTATTTTAGAACCAAATTGTAATTTTTTAGGATCAATTTTACGATCAAACTTTACCGGATCTTTAAAATAATAAGGTAATGCCTCTATCCGTGTTTTCCAATCTTTAGGAATGTTGTTTTGTGTAATAAATTCAAACTCTGCATCTTCTAAAAAATTTGGAGTTCTAGCCCCAATTTTATCTTTTATTATTGGTAAGAATTTTTTATTGATTTCATATCCAATTGAATTACGTCCTAAATTTTTAGCCGCCAGCGTTGTAGTTCCGCTACCAAGAAAAGGATCTAAGATTGTATCGCCAATAAAACTGAACATTTTTATTAACCTTCTTGGCAATTCTTCAGGAAACATTGCTAAATGTTTGGTTTGTCTTTCACCATTAAAATTCCAATGTCCCGAAAAATATTCACTCCATTCTTCTTTGCTTAACTTTGACTTTTCTTTAATGTCTCTCGATACTTTTGAAGGATTCCCTGGTTTCTTAAATATTAAAATAAATTCATAATCTATTTTTAAAATTCCATTGCGAGGATAGGGGAAACTACCCATAACCGTAGCACCCCCTGTGGTATTCATCGTAGTCTGTTTTTGCCAAATAATCGCTCCCATATAGTCAAAGCCCATCGTTTCACAGAACTTTATTATTTCAGTACGAATAGGTATAATTTTATATCTTCCATAATAAACTGAGCGAGCAAATTGATCGCCTATATTTATACACAATCTACAACCATCTTGCAGAACTCTAAAACATTCATTCCAAACTAGATTTAAGTTGTTAATATAATCTTCATAACTATCATTAAAACCTATTTGTTGATCTGATCCATAATCTTTTAACTGCCAATAAGGAGGAGAAGTAATAATAAGATGAACTGATCCATCTTTAACTTCCCTCATATCTCTTGCATCACCAATTATAATTTTATGCCTAGTTTTCATATTTTATTCAATTAAATTATCTAATGAAGTTTTTAACGCCTTCGCAATTTTCGCCACTACATACACAGAAGGCTTTTTGATAACGCCTGTTTCAATCTTGGTTAGAGTCGTATAAGGCACATCAGCTTTGCGGGCAAGTTCGTCTTGAGACAGGCCAAGACCCGTTCTTAACTTTTTGATTTTCTTCCCTAATTTATTGCCTTGATTATTTTCCATATTATACTATCATAAAATTGTTGATATCTTCTTCTTTCATTATTATACTAACAAATATAATGAAAGCAAGCAAATTTTTACAAGTCAAAGGTGAGAAAAAGCCTGCTTTTGGCCTGCATGCTTCGCACGCAAAGGTAAAAAATACTTGAAGGGAAAATTGGCTGGCGTGTCCTTTTAAATCCCCTCCCAGAATACCAATTAGCGGAGAGGGTGGGATTCGAACCCACGGGACACCTTCAAAGGTGTTCAGTTGATTTCGAATCAACCGCTTTAAACCACTCAGCCACCTCTCCACTTTACCGATTATTATTTTAGTAATAGATTAGTTTCTCTAAAATTTTTCTCCTTTTTCTGCATTGAGATTACTCTGGATTCGTCTCACAACGATAAATACATTATTTCTTTGTTGAAGATAAACCGCAAGCGCTACCCATCTCTTGCGCATTCTTGGGAATACTTACCTCTGATTACTGCTTATATTAGCTTCTCTAATTCTTCTCACAAAAGAAATTTCCTTAGGAGCAATAGACTTCCATTTACCTAAGTTTTTTCTGGTTTCTTCGAATATTGAATTTCTTTTATGAGTAATTCGCTGAAGCGCTGACGATGTCCATATTTACGTTTATAACCTTTCCGTCTTTTAAACTTATAAACTATAATTTTTCTATCCTTTCCTTCCCTTAATACTTCGGCTATTACTTTAGCCTTACTTATTAAAGGATTTCCCCAAAAAGATTTATCTTCTTCCTTAATCATTAATACTTTATCCAGAATTACCTCCTTTCCTTCCGGTATATTTAATTTCTCTACTCTTATGACTGATCCCGGTTCAACTTTATATTGTTTTCCACCAGTCTCTATTATAGCCATCATTTTTTTTCTCCTTTAAGTTAAGTTCCTATTTTCCAGGAAGATAAATATATCTTTTGCTCTTCTGTTAATTCGTCTATTTCAATTCCCATACTCTCTAATTTCAATTTAGCCACCTTTTTATCAATTTCTGAGGGAACAGAATAAACTCTTCTCTCTAAATTTCCTCCTTTTTTAATTAAATACTCACAAGAGAGAGCTTGATTTGCAAAACTCATATCCATTACTAAAGAAGGATGTCCTTCAGCAGAAGATAAATTAACTAATCTTCCTTCAGAGATTAAATTTATTTTTCTTCCATCCTTTAAAGTGAACTCTTCCACACTTTCTCTTATTTTCCTCTTTCTGATAGATAGCCTTTCCAGACCATCTAAATCTATCTCTACATTGAAATGACCTGCATTAGCTACTATTGCTCCGTTCCTCATTTCTTTAAAATGTTCCTCCCGAATAACACCTTTATCTCCTGTACTGGTTATAAAGATATTTCCCAGAGAAGAGGCTTCTTTTAGAGGCATCACTAAATATCCATCCATTACCGCTTCTAAAGCTTTTAAAGGATCTACTTCGCAAATTATTACCCGCGCTCCCATTCCTCTTGCTCGCATCGCTATCCCTTTCCCGCACCATCCGTATCCACATACTACAAAGGTAGAGCCGGCCAAGAGCATATTAGTAGCCCGCAGGATACCATCAATAGTCGATTGACCGGTCCCATAACGATTATCAAATAGATGTTTAGTATTAGCGTCGTTTACAGCAATTATCGGATACCTTAAAACTCCTTCATTAGCCATACTTCTTAAACGAATTACTCCCGTAGTTGTTTCCTCTGTTCCCCCTATAATAGGAAAATCTCTTTTCTCAGAATGAATAGTAGAAACTAAATCAGCTCCATCATCCATAGTAATCTGAGGTTCTATCTTCAAAACACTGTGAATATGCTCATAATAAGTTTTTTTGTCTTCGCCTCTAATAGCAAAAACACTAATTCCATAGTCTTTTACCAAAGAGGCAGCCACTTCATCTTGAGTAGAAAGAGGATTAGAAGCACATAAAAAAACATTTGCTCCTCCTTCTTTTAAAGCTTTGACGAGATTAGCAGTCTCCGAAGTGATATGCAAACAAGCAGCAATTCTTATCTCTCTTAAAGGTTTTTCCTTGTGAAACCTCTCTTCTATTAATCGCAGAACAGGCATCATCGATCTTGCCCATTCAATCCGCATCTTTCCTCTGTCCGCGAGACTTATATCCTTAATTTCATAATTCATTCATCCCTCTCCTGTATAATTTCCTCTATAGTAGCAAAGAGTGAAGAAAAGTCAATTTTCCAAGGATAATTAGCTCAGTAAAATGAAGGAAGTAAGCAAAAATAAATTTGACATTTTTTTTCAATTATGATAAACTTCAACCTATCTATAAAGCTTCTTATAAGCAATTATTAAGACTCTCCGAAGTATTTAATAGAGAATCCGGGCAAGAAAATTATTCCCGTAGATTCTTAATTTCTGAATGTTGGCTTGTAGATTTTATAGATAGGGAGTAAAAGAATGATAAAGTATAGCAAATGGATAATGCTCTTCATTATAGGACTGATAGTTTTATCTATCTGGACTGTCTATCCTCCTCAAGAGAAGATAAAATTGGGTTTAGATTTAAAAGGAGGAACCCACCTTGTATTGGAAGCAGATCTTACTAAGCTTCCCCCGGGAGAAAGTCTTGAAGAAGTAGTCACTACTGCCATAGAAACTATCCGTAATCGCGTCGATGCGCTGGGCCTGAAAGAGCCTACCATTACCCGTCAAGGAAAAAAGAGAATAATTGTAGATATTGCTGCTCATTCTTTAGATTTTAAGCTGCTGAGTGAAGAGCAAAATAATATAGAGGAAATCTTGAAAACAGGGAAAATTCCTCCGGATACCGAACTCCTTTATGATGAAAAAGGAAATCCTTATCTGGTGGAGAAAGAAATTCTCCTATCAGGAAGCAGGGTAAAAGATGCTCGAGTAGAGATAGGAAGTAATAATAAACCTTATCTTCTTTTATTTCTCGATTCGGAAGGAGCCGATATTTTTGCTCGTTTAGCCAGTAAATATGGAGGGAGAAAATTAGCTATAATTTTTGATAATGTTGTAAAATGCACTCCCATAATAAAAAATCGGAGAGAGGAGAGAGAATCACCCGAAGATATCTTTATAAAAGTCTCTTCCCCCAAAGAGAATCTAATTATGGAAGGAGATTTTACTTCTCAAGAAGCTTCGAACCTGCAGAGCGTTCTTAAGAGTGGAACAAGCCCGGTGGATATAATTAAACAAATGGCTCTATTGGAATTCAAATTAGTAGATGAGAAAGGAGATATAAGTAAAGCTCTTAAAGGGGAAATTCCTCCTCAAGACCAGGTACTCTACGATTTGGAGGGAAGGGCTTATTTACTTAAAAAAGAGACTCTTCTTACCGGTAAGAGTATTACTGATGTTCGTGTTCAGATAAATCAATGGGGACAGCCTTATATAGCTTTAACTCTGGATAAAGAAGGAGCTAAAAAATTTGCGGAAATTACGGGAACACATGTAGGAGAAAGATTGGCTATAATTTTAGATAATGTAGTTAAATCTGCTCCGGTGATAAAAACCCGTATCCCTGATGGAAAAGCTGTTATTGAGGGAAACTTTGACATAGAAAGTGCAAATAAATTGAGAATTGTCTTAAAGAGCGGCGCTTTACCTGTTCCTTTTGAGATTATTCAAAATACGACTGTAGGCCCTTCTTTAGGACGAGACTCTATCCAGAAGGGATTTTTTGCAGGTATTATTGGTTTAATAGTGGTAATTATCTTTATGGGGATTTACTATAAGAAAGCGGGGATTATTGCTGATATCGCCCTTATTCTAAACCTACTCTTCTTGATGGCAATCTTGGTGGCACTCAAAGCTACCCTTACTCTGCCAGGAATTGCCGGAATTATTCTCACTATCGGGATGAGTATCGATGCTAATGTTATTATCTTTGAAAGAATAAGAGAAGAAATAAAGGCAGAGAGGGCTCCTCGTCCGGCAGTCGATGCCGGATATAATAGAGCTCTAACTACTATTCTGGATGCAAACATTACTACCTTAATTGTTGCTTTGGTTCTCTTTCAATTTGGGACCGGTCCTATAAAAGGATTTGCCACTACTCTTTCCATAGGGATTTTAGCCAGTATGTTTACGGCTATTATAGTTACCCGAGTTATCTTTAACCTTCTCTTAGAAAAAAGACCACTAAAGAAATTGAGTATTTAAGGGAGAGATAAATGCGCTTATTCAAAGAAACACATATAGATTTCATTAAATTAAGGAAGATTGCTTTTGTTGTCTCGGGAGTATTAGTAACTTTAAGTATTGTTTCTCTTTTTATAAAAGGAGGACCAAAACTTGGACTGGACTTCACCGGGGGGGTAGAAATTCATCTTAAGTTTACCAGACCCCCTTCTATAAGTCGAATAAGAACTGCTCTATCTAAAATAGGCTTAGGGGAAGCAGTAATTCAGCAATATGGACAAAAGAAAGATAACCTCATTCTTGTGAGGTTGGGAGTAGAAAAAACTTCTTCAGAATTTGCTTCAGAAATATCCCCTAAAGTTGAACAAGCTATAAGAGGAGAATTTAAAGATGAAGAGAATGAATTTGTTATTCTTAGCTCAGAGTTAATTGGACCTAAGGTTGGTAAAGAGATCCAACAAAAAGCTATAATAGCTCTCAGTATTAGCTTTATAGGAATGCTCATTTATATTGCTCTGCGTTTTGAGCTAAGATTTGCTGTAGGAGCCATAGTTGCCTTATGCCATGATGTCTTCATCGCTGTTGGAGCTTTATCCATAGGTAACTTTGAATTTAATTTACCAATAGTGGCTGCTTTACTCACCATAATAGGATACTCTTTAAACGACACTATTGTTATTTATGACCGAATAAGAGAAAATCTTAAAATCTACCGAAAAAAAGCAGGTTCACTCAAAGATATACTTAATTCGAGCATTAACCAATCACTTTCAAGGACTATTATTACTTCTTTAACCACTTTTGTGGTGGTTCTGGCTTTATTTTTATGGGGAGGAGAAGTCCTTCATGGATTTGCTTTTGCTCTCCTTATAGGAGTAATAGTAGGCACATATTCATCATCCTTTGTAGCTACTCCTGTAGTCTATGGATGGGAAAGAAAGACTGAAGTGGAAAAGATTCAAGTGATGAGGAAAAGAACTAAGATAATTAAAAAACCCGTTGTTTCTGCCGCAAAAAAAGATAAACCAAAGAGTAAAGTCTCCAGAAAGAGAAAGAGTAGAAAAAAGAAAAAAAGATGAAAATCCTGGTGGTTGCGGGAGGCACAGGAGGACATCTTTATCCGGCAAAGGCTATAGCTTCTTATTTGAAAGAACAGAATTTAATTAAAGATATTCTCTGGGTGGGTGGAGGAAAAGAAATTGAGAGGGAAATCATTGTCCCTCAATACAAATTTAAAAGGATTAATATTCAATATTGCCCCCGGACTCTGTCCCTGAAATGGATAAGATTTATTCAGGAATTAATTGTTTCCTTCTTTCAATCTTTCTTAATTATTACTCAATTCAAACCCACCATTGTCTTAGGAATGGGGAGCTTTCATTCTTATCCTCTGGTGATAACCGCTGCTTTTAAGGGAATTCCCACTATAATTTTTGAACAAAATGTGCGTCTTTCCCTCACTAATAGATTTCTCCTCTGGTGGGCTTCCACTATCGTTATTAGTTTCTCTGAAACTCAAAAGTTCATCCCTCTAAAAAGAAGAAGAAAAACACTCCTTATAGGCAATCCGGTTCGTAAAGAGATCATTGAAGAAGAAAAAGGAGAAGCACTCAGGAAATTAAAACTGAGTAAAGAAGTATTTACTCTTCTCTTTATGGGAGGAAGCCAGGGAGCTCATTCTTTAAATCTTTATGGAGTGGAGGCTTTAAAGTCTTTAGAAAAGGAGGAGGTACCTGAGAAGATTCAGATAATCTTCCTTACAGGAAAAAAAGATTATCAGTGGGTAAGAGAATCTCTTAAATCCTTAAAATTTCAATCAATAGTATTTCCTTATTTAGAAAGAATGGAGTATGCTTACGCTGCTTGCGATCTCGTTATTTCCCGAAGTGGAGCTACTACTATAGCCGAAATTACTGCCCGCGGGCTCCCCTCTATTTTAATCCCCTATCCCTACGCCACCTCCTCTCACCAATTAGAAAATGCAAAGCTTCTCCAAAGAGAAGGTGCCTCCTATCTTATTTTAGAAAAAGACCTCTCAGGAAGAATAATAAAAGAGACTATTTTGAAATTGCTAAGAGATCAGGATTTACTCAAAAAGATGGCGAAAAAGAGTAAGAATTTAGGGAAACCAGAAGCTACCAGAGAAGTAGCTAAGCTAATTTTTAAATTAGCAAAAAAATGAATTTATCAAAAATTCAATCACTGCATTTTACAGGAATAGGAGGAATAGGAATGAGTGGACTGGCTAAAATCTTTCTGGAAATGGGATACCGTATTAGTGGGTCGGACCTGGAGGAGAACAAACTCATCCATAACTTAAAAGATAAAGGAGCAATTATTTATAAGGGGCATTCTGGTAAGTATGTTAAAGATGTTGATGCAGTAGTGGTCTCTTCAGTTATTCCTCCAGATAATCCTGAAGTCCAGGAAGCAAGAAAGAGAAACATTCCTCTTCTCTCTCGGGGAAAACTTCTTTCCCTTTTTGCTAATAAAAGAAATGCTATTGTAGTTAGCGGCACCTACGGAAAGACTACGACCGCTTCCCTCATTTCTTCAATTCTCCTTTATGCAGGAAAAGACCCTACAATCATTATTGGCGGAGAATTAAAAGAGATTCAAAGTAATGCTCGGCTCGGAAAGGGTAAGTATACGGTCATTGAGAGCGATGAATCTGATGGTTCTTTCCTCTTTCTTTTACCAAAAATATCCGTTCTTACTTCCCTGGGGAATGACCATTTAAATTACTATGGATCTCAAGAAAAACTTTCTCAAGCCTTTGTTCAATTTGTCAGTTCTTTAAAAGAAGGAGGAGGTCTCATAACTAATAATGATGATGCCCGGTTGAGAGAAGTTGTAAGGAAGGCTTTTCTTTCTTCCGGAGTAAGAGTAATGACTTACGGAATTAATTCTTTAGCCGATGTTACGGCCACAAAGATTGAGTTTAAAAAATTTACCTCTTCTTATGTGCTCACCTATAAAGGAAAGACTCTGGGGAAAATAAAACTTCCCTTAAGTGGCCTCTACAATATTTATGATTCTTTAGCTTCTGCCGCTGTAGGAATAACCCTGGGAATAAGTAAAGATATAATTAGTAGGGCTCTTTTTTCCTTTCAGGGAATAAAGAGAAGATATGAAAAGGTAGGACATACTGCTTCCGATATTCTGGTAATTGATGATTTTGCCTACCATCCTGTGCAAATTAAGGCAGTATTAGAAACATCCCGTAGTTTAAACCGCCGAATAATTGCTATCTTTCAACCTCACCGCTATACCCGAACCAAACTTCTTCTACCCCAGTTAATTCATTCTTTAAAGGAAGTAGACGAATTAATTTTAACCCAGATCTATTCTGCAGGAGAAAAACCTATTCCCGGAATTGATGGAAAATTACTCTTTGATAATCTTAAAAAAGAGAGAAATAAACCTACATTTTACCTTCCTATAAAAGAAGAAATTCCCAATTTTTTAAAAAAAAGAGCAAGGAAAGGAGACCTTATTATTACTCTGGGTGCTGGAGATATAAGAAAAATTGGAGAAGATTACTTGGCTAAAAATTAAGTGTCTATTTTCTTTTTTCTTGCTTTTTATGGGGAACTTATGTATACTTATAAGGAGGTTTTAAGAAGGGAACCAAAAATATTAAAAATCAGGAGGTGTAAATGGTGTATAAAAAAGCTAATGAAGGTGATGCCGATTTTTCGGGTTACCCTTCTAAAAGATGGATTGGATTTGGTATTGTGGGGATTATTATCGTAATTGTTCTCTTAAGTACTTTTTACTCTGTGGGACCTGATGAGGAAGGAGTAATTAAAAGATTTGGACGATACACAAGAACAGTTGGACCGGGACTACATTTTAAGATTCCTTTTGTAGAAACAGTAATGAAGGTTAAAGTTAAATACATCTTTAAAGAGGAATTTGGATTTCGTACCTTAAAAGCAGGAGTAAAGACTATTTATGCTCCCGGAGATTATAGCGAAGAATCCTTAATGCTCACCGGTGATTTAAATGTGGGGGTAGTAGAATGGGTGGTTCAATATAAGGTGAAAGATCCCTTAGCTTTCCTCTTTAATGTCCGAGACCAAGAGGAGACAATTAGGGCTATTTCTGAGGCTTCTATGCGGCAAATAGTGGGAGATAGAAGTATTGATGAAATACTCACTATAGGGCGAATAGAAGCGGGACAGAAAGCCCAGGAAAAATTACAAAGTATCCTCGACTCTTACAGAATGGGTATTCAGATAGTAACGGTCAAACTAAAAGATGTTAATCCTCCAGATCCGGTAAAACCTTCTTTTAATGAGGTTAATGAAGCCCGACAGGAGAGAGAAAGAACTATAAATGAGGCCTGGCAGGCCTACAATAAAATTATCCCCAAAGCTAAGGGAGAAGCAGAAAAGATGATTAGTACTGCCGAAGGATATGCAATAAATAGAATAAACAGAGCTCTGGGAGAAGCTAACAAATTCTTAGCTATCTGGGAAGAGTATAGAAAATCTCCGGAAGTTACCAAAAAAAGATTTTACCTGGAAACTTTAAATGAAGTTCTCCCCAAAATAGGCAAAAAATATATCCTGGACACAGAGGAAAAAGAAATTTTACCTCTTTTGCCTCTCGGGGAAATAGGAGGTAAAAAATGAAATGGGGAAAATGGATTTCTATAATAATAGTAATTATTATAGCTCTCGTTGTTTTGAACGGAACGCTCTACACCGTGGATCAGGTAGAACAGGTAGTGATTACTCAATTTGGTAAACCCGTTGGAGGACCCATAATTGAGCCTGGACTCCATATAAAGATACCTTTTATTCAAAAAGTAAATCGTTTTGATAAAAGGCTTTTAAGCTGGGACGGAAGCCCTACGCAAATCCCTACTAAAGATAAAAAATATATCTGGGTTGATACTACGGCGCGTTGGAAAATTGTTGACCCTTTAAAATTTTTGCAAGCAACAAGAAATGAGAGAATAGCTTTAGCCCGTCTTGACGATATTGTAGATTCAGCTACCCGAAACCAGATTACTAAATATATACTCTACGAAGTGGTGAGAAATACCGGGAGAGAATTTGCTATAGAAGCCGAAATGGGGGTAGAGCTTCCCGAAGAGATGGGAGGAGAAGTTAAGTATGGACGAGAAAAAATATCCCGGGAGATATTGAAAGAAGCTTCTTCCTCATTTCCTCAATATGGGATGGAGTTAGTAGATGTAAGAATAAAAAGAATTAATTATGTAGAAGATGTGAGACAAAAAGTTTATTCACGAATGATTTCTGAGCGAAAAAGAGTAGCTGAACAGTATCGCTCTGAGGGTATGGGAGAAAAGGAAAGAATTGAAGGGTTAAAAGAAAAAGAGCTAAAGAGAATTATCTCTGAAGCTTACAAAAAGGCTCAAGAAATTGAAGGAAGTGCGGATGCAAAAGCTACCAAAATATATGCTGAGGCTTATAATAAAGACCCTGAGTTTTATTCTTTTTTGAAGACTCTGGAAACTTACAAAAACACTCTTGATGAAAATACCTGGTTAATTCTTTCTTCCGATAGTGAATTTTACAAATACCTAAAGAGTATTCCCCTGGAAAAAACTTCTCAAAAGTGAAAAATGAAAGAAGGAATCACTACTCCCGAATTACAGGTAGAAGAGGGTAGTTTTGAGATTGCTCTTCGTCCGCGGATAATGAGTGAATTCGTAGGACAAACCAAGATAAAAAAAAATTTAAAGATATTTATTCAGGCCGCTCGTGAAAGAGGAGACCCCTTGGACCATACTCTTCTTTACGGTCCTCCCGGATTAGGAAAAACTACCTTAGCCCATATCATTGCCCGGGAAATGAATGGTAAAATTTCCTCCACGAGCGGTTCGGCCATTGATCGACCAGGGGATCTGGCTAAAATTCTTACCAATGCTGATCTTCAAGACGGTGACATACTCTTTATTGATGAAATTCATCGTCTTTCTCCTCAGGTAGAAGAAGTTCTTTATTCAGCAATGGAAGACTTTAAAGTAGATATAATTTTAGGGAAAGGAACAGGAACACGCTCAGTAAAAATTCCCCTTCCTCGATTTACCCTGGTGGGAGCTACTACTCGTGCTGGTCTTCTTACTTCTCCCCTGCGCAACCGTTTTGGGGTGATAAGTCGGTTAGATTTTTACGAAAACGAGGAGCTCTGCAAAATCGTTCTTCGTTCAGCTCATATCTTAAAAATAGATATAGAGAAGGAGGGAGCAGAAGAGATTGCTCGCCGATCTCGAGGAACACCTCGCATCGCTAATCGTCTTCTTCGAAGAATAAGAGATTATGCTCAGGTAAGAGGAGAAGGAACTATTACTAAAGAAATCGCCAGAGAAGCCTTAGTTATGTTAGAAGTAGATGAGAGAGGCTTAGATGCTATGGACCGGAAAATTTTGAAAGCTCTGGTCTTTAAATTTGGAGGAGGGCCTGTAGGATTAAAGACTCTTGCTATGGTAGTCAATGAAGAGCCTGACACCCTGGAAGAGGTCTATGAACCTTATCTGGTCAGAGAAGGATTAATTAACAGAACTCCCAAGGGAAGAATAGCCACTACCCTTCTCTATAAATATTTAGGAAAGGAAAAGGAGGAGATTAAGCAGGAAGAATTACCTTTTTAAAAGAGAGATGAGAGGAGGTAAGATGAGCAATGAATAGAGAAACAATTAAGGAGTTACAATCCCGGCGACTAAAAAAGATTCTTGAATATGTCTACGAAAATAATTCCCTGTATAGGAAAAAATTTAGACTTAGAGGATTAAAACCTACCAGTATTAAGTCCTCTGAAGACTTAAGTAAATTGTTCTTCACTACCAAAAAAGAGCTAAGAGATGCTTATCCTTTTGGCTTCTTATGCGTTCCTAAGGAAAAAATTGTTAGAATACAGATGAGTGGAGGAACAACGGGCTCACCGGTTATTATCCCTTATTCTCAGGAAGATGTTGAGCAGTGGAAAGAAATGATGGTAAGAGACTTTAAACTTGCTGGTGTTACCCGAAAGGATGTAATTCAGATAGCACCAGCTTTTGGTTTGTGGAATGGAGGATTTGGATTTCACTTCGGGGCAGAAGCTATTGGATGCTTCATTATTCCTATAGGACCCGGAAATACTAGAAATCAACTACGGTTTATGAAAGACTTTGGTACCAGTGTATTCTGTTCTACAGCTTCCTATCCTCTTAGACTGGCTGAGGTAGCTGAGGAAATAGGATTCGATTTAAGAGAGTTAAAGCTAAAAAAGATGATTCTGGGAGCTGAACCCTGGTCTGAAGCAATGAGAAAAAAAATAGAGAATACATTTAATGTGAAAACATTTGATATTCCAGGTCTTACAGAAATGGGAGGGGTAGGTTGCACTGGTATGGAATGTGCTTTTCACGAAGGAATTCATATATGGGAAGATCAATATATCGTGGAAGTAGTCGACCCTGATACAGGAGAAATATTAGAGGAAGGGAAAGAGGGTGAACTTGTTTATACCACTCTTACAAGATACGCTATGCCCTTAATTAGATATAGAAGTGGGGAGATATCCTCTATTTTAAGTAAAGAGAGATGTAAATGTGGACTTTCATTTATGAGAATAGCCAGAATAAAAGGAAGAACAGACGATATGATTATCTATAAAGGGGTAAAATTTTATCCTTCCGAAGTAGAAGAAATTCTTGCAAAATATAATATTTCCCAATATCAATTAGTTATCTCTAAGGAAATAAAGCTCCTTATAGAATCTTCCTATAATGATATTTCAAAAATCAATGAAGATATCAAGGAATTTATTGGTTTTATGCCTCAAATAGAGCTACTACCTCCCCGCACGTTAAAGAGATACGATGGAAAAACACCCAGAATAGTAAGAAAATAGTGAATTTAACTATGATTTATAGGTTAAGTAAAAATTTACTCCTTTTTCAAATGCTCTGAGGTTAGCTTCAATTAATTTTTCTGGAACCAATTCTTTTATAGCTTGAATAATCGTCTTCTTCTCAAGAGGTAAATAGTTTGTCAGTACACCAAGCATAACCATATTAACAGTCATAATACTTCCCGATTCTCTAGCTAATTTCAGAGCATTCAAAATGATTACCTTTCCAAAAACCTCCTTAATTTTACTCATAAGATAATTAACATCAGGATAGGTAAATTTCCCGGGGAAAACACAAGAAGGAGGAATAATCTTTTCTGTATTAATAATGGCTATACCTTTCCTGGAAAGAAAATGAGAATATCTAAGTGCTTCTATCGGTTCAAATCCTAATAAAGCATCAGCTTTCTTCTTAGGTATAAGAGGTCCAAATTCTGTCCCTATTCTTATATGAGTTTCTACAGAACCTCCTCTCTGTGCCATTCCGTGAGTCTCGGCAGCTAAAATCTTCTTTCCTTCCTTTATACACGCTCTACCGATAACATTTGTTGTAAAAATTATCCCCTGTCCTCCTACCCCAGCAATAATAAGATCAAACTTCATTATTTTTCTTCCTTATGGAATTGACAGGGCAAATCTGGGCACATACTCCACACCCTGAACATTGTTCATTGATTTGTGCTTTTTCTCCATTCCACTCTATTGCTGGACAACCAAATTTCAGACACTTTTGGCAGCCAATACACTCCTCTGTAACTTCAAATCGCACCCTTTTCATATCCAACTTTTTGGCAAGAAGTGCACATACTCGCTTTGCAATAACCACTCTTACTCCGCTTTCCTCTTTTACTCTCTTAAACACCTTGATAGATTCAGTTAAGTTATAAGGATCAATTGTTTCCACATAACTAACTCCGCAAGCTCTGACAATCTTTTCAAAAGAGACCTTATGGGTTTTCTCGCCCTGGGCGGTAATACCCGTCCCTGGATGAGGTTGATATCCAGTCATTGCTGTTGTCTCATTATCTAAAATGACGACAACTATACGGGAGTTATTATAGACAGCATTAATGAGACCAGGAATACCGGTATGTAAAAAGGTAGAATCTCCAATGGTGCATACTATTTCTCTTTTCTCACCTGATTTATATAATCCGGAAGAGATAGTAATACTTGCTCCCATACAAAGGCAGGTATCTACACCTCCCATCTGAAGGCCCAAAGTATAGCACCCAATATCACTGGGATAAATAGCTTTCTTCCCAAAGACCTGCGATATTGCGTAAAAAGTGGCTCTATGGGGACATCCTGCACAAAGGACAGGGGGTCTGGGAGGAAGTAGTTTATCTAAATCTGGTAAAATGCTTTTTTCTTCAAAAGGCCTTCGGAAAATTTTACTTAAGACTTCCTTTACAGTATCAGGAGAAAATTCCCCTGTTTCCGGAACATCTCCGGTAAGTTTTCCCCATATGTGTAAATCCTGCTTTTTTGTGTATACTCTTACAAACTCCTCAACAAAAGGAGTAAGCTCCTCAATAATTAAAACTCTGTTAAGCTTCTCCAGAAACTTATTTATCATATTCTCTGAGGGGGGATAAGCTCCGATCTTCAAGAAGGAAGCCTCTATCCCCAGAGAAGCTACTGCCTCTTTTGCGTATAAATAAGATACACCAGAAGTAATAATGCCAAATCTTGAATTAGACTCTTCTAATTTGTTGTAAGGTAACTTTTCAAGAGCTTCCTTAATATGTTTCTGTTTTTTACTCAATTTCACACGTAGTCTCCTCGTATGGGCAGGAATTACCACCCATTGAGACGAATTTTTCTCAAATTTACCCGAGAAATTTTTCTTTCTCTCCATTTTAATCTCTACACTGGACCTCGTATGAGAAATCCTTGTAGTTGAACGGAGCATAACAGGGATATTTAATCCTTCTGATAGCTCAAAAGAGTAAGAGGCCATTCTATTTGCTTCCTCAGGAGAAGAGGGATCAAGGCAGGGTATTTGAGCAAACTTTGCATATATTCGAGAATCTTGTTCATTTTGAGAAGAATGAGAAAAAGGGTCATCAGCAACCACAAGAACAAAACCCCCTTTTATACCTGTATAAGCAAGACTCATAAGGGGATCGGAGGCTACATTAAGGCCAACATGTTTCATAATGACCGCTACTCTTTTTCCTCCCCAGGAGGAGCCTATTGCATTCTCTAAAGCTACTTTTTCGTTTGTTGACCATTCTACATAAAATCTATATTTCCCGGAAAGCTCAATCAATTTTTCCATAATCTCTGAGGAGGGAGTTCCTGGATAAGCATAAGCCCCTTCTACTCCTCCTTCCACTAAACCATAGGCAATAGCCTCGTTCCCTAATAAAAATTTAATAATCTTCTTCCTCCTTTATTAAGAAAACCATTCCGTAAAATTAGTTAGATGGCAAAAATTATTACTTTTTACAAAGTAACTTTGAAAGTTCATTTAAGGTAAGCGTATTTATAACATCTTTTTTCTCTAACCAGCCACGGCGAGCAGTAATTACCCCAAGGGAAATCATATCTAATCCTTCTTTATGATGAGCATCAGTATTTATGACCAATTTTATCCCTCTTTTTTTTGCTTCCATAATCCAGACATCTGTCAAATCTAATCTCTGAGGCTGAGCATTTATCTCCAGCCATATACCTCTATCTTTAGCCACCTCTAATACCTTTTCCATATTGAGAGAATAAGCTTCTCTTTCTCCCAGCAAGCGTCCGGTAGGATGAGCCAGAATTTGCGCATAGGGATTCTGCATCGCTTTAATTATCCTGTTAGTTATTGTCTCCCTGTCCTGCTTAAAACCTGTATGAAGAGCAATTATTACTATATCTAATCTTCTCAATATCTCATCAGGATAATCCAGGGTTCCATCTTTAAGGATATCTACCTCGCTCCCTTTGAGAACCTGGAAACCTTTTAAATGTGAATTTATCCTCTCTATTTTTTTTATCTGAGACAAGAGAGCTTCTCTACTTAAACCTCTACCTACTCTTAAGGATGAAGAATGGTCAGTAATTCCTATATATTCATAATTTTTCTCGCGGGCTTTTTCTATTAATTCCTCAATAGAGTTACTCCCATCACTTGCTTCTGTATGGATATGAAGGTCCCCTTTAATTTCTCTTTCTTCAATAAGATGAGGTAATTTCCCTCTCTCTGCTGCTTCAAATTCTCCTCTATTTTCTCTTAACTCCGGGGGAATATAAGAAAGATCCAGATACCTATAAATACCTTCCTCTGTTTCTCCTGCTTTCTTTTCCCCTTTTTCTGTAAAGACACCATATTCGTTAATTTTTAATCCCCTTTTTATTGCTCTTTCTCTTAAGACGATATTATGAGATTTCGAGCCGGTGAAATACTGAAGAGCTGCTCCAAAAGAATCAGGTTCTACTACCCGCAAATCTATTTGAAGCCCCTGATGGGTTAGTATACTTGATTTGGTCTCTCCCTTCGCTAAAACATCTTTAACAAAAGGAAGTTCAACAAAAGAATCTATTACTAAAGAAGGTTTTCGAGAAGAAACGAGAATATCTACATCTCCGATTGTTTCTTTTCCCCTTCTTAAACTCCCGGCGGTTGATATTCTTTCAATAAGAGAAGAAGCTTTCTTCTTTAATTCCTCCATAACTTCCTTCACCATCGGTAAGGCTTTTCCTAATAGAATGCGGGAGCGACTCGCTTTATAAAGTTCTATTCCTCTTTTTATATTCTCCTCAGTCTTTGCACCCATACCCGGTAAATGGCGTAATTTCTGGGAATTAACAAATTTTTCCAGGTCTTCAATATTTTTAATTCCTACCTTTTCATAAAGAAGCTTCACTGTTTTTGGTCCCATTTCCGGGATAGAAAGAAGTTCTACCACCCCCCGGGGAATCTCCTTTTTTAATTCTTCATAAGCAGGAAGGGTGCCTGTATGAAGAATAGTTCCAATTTTTTCTATCATTCCTTTCCCTATCCCAGGGATATTCTTAAGCTCTCCTTTTTTATAAAGATTCTCCAGATCTCCGGGAAGATGTTCTATAGCCTCAGCAGCTTTCTCGTAAGCTCTTATTCTAAAAGGATTTTCTCCTTTAATAGAAAGAAAATCCGCCATTTCTCTAAAAAGTTGACAAATTCTTCTCGAATCTACCTTCATTCATCATTCTCCTGAAGAATAAGACAAAATTTATTCCAGAGATTTTCTACTTTATCCCGAAGCTCTTTTATTCCCTCTTTATTTTCAATGATAAAATCAGCTTTCTCCCTCATCTTTTTCTCAGAGAGTTGAGACTTCATTATCTTCTCTATTTCAAGAATGTTAATCTGCCGACTTTTTTGTGCCCTTTTTAACTTAACTTCATCGGGAGCACTCACCATAATAACCTTATCTACCAAAAAATCCCAGCCTGCCTCCAGTAGAATAGCTGCTTCCACTATTATTATTCCCTCTTTCGTTTTATTAATCTCTCTCTTTATCTCCTCTGCAATTAGAGGATGAAGGATGGAATTTAATTTTTCTAACTTTTCTTTTTCGTTAAAGACTATCTTCCTTAATTTCTGGCGATTTATCCCATTCCTTTTATCTAAAATTGATTTACCAAAGATAGAAATAAGTTTTTCCTTTACATCTTCTCTTTTTAAAAGAAAATGTCCCACCTTATCTGCTTCAATTATCTTTGCTCCTAATTCTTTAAATATATTAACGGTAGTTGTTTTTCCTGAACCAATATTTCCCGTAACTCCGATAACCATCTTCATTGGTCATCTTCTGCCCATTTTTTTAAGACCTCTCTCGCTTTTCTTAAAGCTTTACCTCGATGGCTGATTCGATTTTTTTCTTTAAGGCTAATTTCCGCAAAAGTTTTTTTAAATCCTTTGGGCTGAAATAAGGGGTCATAACCAAATCCTTGGGATCCTCTCAGATCTTCTACAATTTTCCCTTCGCAGACTCCTTCCACCACGGCTTCTCTATTTTGGGGATCAGTGATAGCTATCACACATCTAAAGATTGCATCTCGTTTTTCCCAAGGAATTCCTTTTAAGAGAGAAAGAAGCTTTCGGTTATTATCCTCATAAGATGCATTTCTTCCAGCAAATCGAGAAGAAAAAGCTCCCGGTATTCCCCCCAGCACCTTCACTTCTAATCCGGTGTCATCTGCTAAAGATATTTTTCCCGTAAACTTAGCGATAGTTCTTGCTTTAAGGAGGGCGTTATCTCGAAGATTGTCTCCTTCTTCTATTTTAGGAAACCCTGAAAAATCATGGAAGGTGAAGATTTTTATTTTCAGGTCTTCAAGAAGTTCTTTAATCTCCTTAATCTTATCTAAATTTTGAGTAGCTATTACCACTTCCACATACTCTCTCCTATTACTTCTTTTTGTATTTCAATAAGTTTTTTTATCCCTTTTTCAGAAAGAACGAGTAACTGTTCAAAAACTTCTCGAGAAAAAGAACTCCCTTCTCCGCTAATTTGAATTTCCACAAATTTTCCCCTTCCGGTAGCCGCTACATTCATATCTACACTTGCCTGAGAATCTTCGTAAAAAGATAAATCTAACAATTTTTCTCCTTGATTAATTCCTACACTCACTGCCGCTAAAGAATCTTTAATAATAGAACTTCGGGTAATTCTTTTCTCCTGAAGCCACTTATCTACATCCACCAGGGCTACAAAAGCTCCGGTAATGGAAGCACATCTTGTTCCACCGTCTGCTTGAATCACATCACAATCAATCCATATAGTCCATTCTCCCAGTCTTTCTAAATCTATTACTCCTCGTAAGGCTCTCCCTATTAATCTTTGAATTTCATAGGACCTTCCTCCCTGTTGGTTTAAATCTCGATAAATTCGCGTAGGAGTGGAATAAGGGAGCATGCTATATTCTGCAGTAAGCCAACCCCCTCCACTTCCTCTACGAAAAGGAGGAACTCCTTTTTCTACTAAAGCACTACAAATTACTCTCGTATTCCCCATACTTATAAGAGCAGATCCTTGAGCATATTTAAGAAAATTTCTTTCTATCACTACTTTCCTGAGCTCATCAGCATCTCGACCGTCTCTTCTTCTCACTTATTCCTCCATAAATTTTGATATAAATCCTCGCCTCTTGCATCTATACCTACTATAGCCGGAAAATCTTCTACCCATAATTTATAAATTGCTTCTGGCTCTATTTCAGGAAAGGCAATTATCTCAGCTTTTTTCACTCTCCGGGATAAATAAGCTCCTGCTCCTCCTATGGTAATAAAATAAATTGCCTCGTTCTTCTTTATCGCTTCCTTTACTTCCACAGACCTTTGTCCCTTTCCCATAACTCCTCTTAATCCCCGGGAAAGGAGAAGCGGAGTGTATTTATCCATTCGTGAACTGGTAGTAGGTCCACAGGCACCAATAACCTTCCCTCTTCCGGGCGGTGTGGGAGCGGTATAATAAATGATTTGATCATCTAAAAGAAAGGGAAGGGGTTTTTTCTCCTTTATTAATCTTACTAACTTTTTGTGAGCAGCATCCCTTGCGGTATAGATAACTCCCGTAATGAGAACTTTCTCACCCGCTTTTAATTTTATTACTTTTTCTCTTTTTAAAGGAGTAAAGAGTTTAATGAATTCCTTCCCCAATTTAATTTTCTCCTTTTCTTAGAAAAGTAGGAATTTCTAAATCATTACTGCGAAAGAGTTTCAATTCTAACTCTTCCCGGTCCGATTCTTCTTCTTTTCCACTGATGAGGAGATTAAGAACAATCTCATCGGTTAGATTTTCATCTATTCCTACTCCTACAATAATATCTCCTCTTGAAGAAAGGTTATCCTTTACAAGATGAACAGTATCTTTAATCTCCGATAAACTTAAATCTTTTCCTCCCCGAATGTTAATTATTATTGCTTCTGTTTTTTTTAAAAAATTTTCGGCATATAAAGAGAAAGAAAAGGCTTTTTTTACCGCCTGTTGAGGCGCATCTTTCCCTTTTCCTCTCCCGGTAAACACTTGAATGCGGTTCCCCTTTTTTAAAAGAGACTTAACATCTGCGAAATCAAGGTCAAGAAAACCTAATTGGTGAAAAAAATTTCCTATTCCCAAAATTACTTCTTCTAAAAATTTATCTACTTTTTCAAAACCTTCTTTTAGAGAGAGATTCTCTCCTATTTTCTTCAATAAGTTATCGTTAGGGATAACCATTAAAGCGTCTACTATCTTCTCTAAATTCTTAAGACCTTTTTGAGCTTGATTTATTCTTTTTTTACCTTCGAAAAAGAAAGGAAGAATGGTAATTCCCCAGACTAAGCTGTCCATTTCTTTAACTAACTGAGCTACTATGGGAGAGACACCTGTTCCGGTTCCTTTTCCAAGACCAGTGATTATAATAGAAAGATCCGTATCTTTTAATACCTCCTTGAGTCTATCTTTTTCCTGAAGAGCCACTTGTTTCCCTATTTCTGGATCACCACCTGCACCCCACCCCCTGGTGATACTCTCGCCTAATTGTATCTTTTTTCTTACTTTACTCTTTTCTAATGAATTTTTATCAGTATTAAGAACAACGGATTCTATGGAAGGTAGAGAGATATTTAATCGGGAAACGATTCTACACCCTGCTCCTCCTATTCCCAGAAGCTTAATCCGCACAGAAGATTCCTTTAATATGTGTCCAGAAATTTGATTTGAAGAAGTAGAGTCTAATTCAATCATTAGAGTTTCCCTTTTAATTTAGCCAGAATTCTCTTATATTTTCTCAAAACTGATTCAAAAATCGAAGATCATTTTGAAAAAATAGACGAATATCATCAACCCCGTATTTTAACATACAAATTCGCTCAACTCCCATTCCAAAAGCAAACCCCTGGTATTTTTCAGGCTCATAACCTACTTTCTTAAAAACTTCAGGATCTACCATTCCTGCTCCCAGAATTTCCAACCACCCTTTTCTTCCGCAAGTCTTGCATCCTTTTCCTTGGCAAATAACACATTGAATGTCTAAATCCAGGCTGGGTTCAGTAAAAGGGAAAAAACTTGGACGAAAACGAAGACGCGTAGTCTTACCAAACATCTGGTAGGCAAAGGAGCTAAGCACTCCCTTCAGGTCTGAGAAAGTAACTTTTTCATCTACGGCTAATCCTTCTACTTGATGAAACATAGGGAAATGAGAAGCATCGATAGCATCACGCCGGTACACTCTACCGGGCACAATTATCCGGATGGGGGGCGATTCTTTTTCCATTACCCTAATTTGGACCGGTGAGGTATGACTCCTTAAAAGATAACCTTTATTTAGATAAAAAGAATCGTATTCATTTCTTGCCGGATGATACCTGGGCATATTTAGAGCCTCAAAATTATAATATTCTGTCTCTATTTCCGGTCCTCTCACTACCCGGAAACCCATACTTACAAAGATTCTTTTAATTTTTTCGGTAGTTTGCGTAAGAGGATGAAGTTTCCCTATTCGGGGCTTTCTTCCGGGAAAAGTTACATCCACTCGTTCTTCCACTTCCTCTTCACTGCTTATCTCTTTTCTCTTCTTATCCAGCAATTGCTGAATTTCCCTTTTAATCTCATTGGCTAATCTTCCTGCAAAAGGTCTCTCTTGAAGAGGGAGAGTGGTTATATTTTTCAATAGTTCAGTAATCTTACCCCTCTTTCTTCCCAAAAATTCAATCCGCACCTTCTCTAATTCTTCCTTATTTTTTATTCTCTCAATTTTTTCTTTAGCTTCCTGGCGAATCTTTTTAACTATCCTCTCCAATTTTCATTACCCTTTTATTCTGAACTATTTATTCTGTTTTTCTCTATAAATTAATCGATTTACAGCATCAATATAAGCTTTAGCACTGGCTTCAATAATATCGGTACTTACTCCTCTTCCACTGACTATCTCCTTTTCCTTCTTAATTTTTACCATAACCTCTCCTAAGGCATCTTTTCCTTCGGTAACTGCATGCAAAGAATAGTCTACCAGAGTTACTTTTACTCCCGTAATCCTATCTATAGCCTTATAAACAGCATCAACAGGGCCATCTCCACAAGCTGCTTCCTGAAATACTTTATTTCCTTTTTTAATTCTTACTGTCGCTGTAGAAATAACCTGATTTCCGCTAATTGTATGAAGATAATCCAGAGAAAAAATTTGAGGAACCCGAAGAGCCTCCTCCTCTACTATAAAAATAAGATCCTCGTCAAAAACCTCTTTCTTCTTATCTGCCAGTCTTTTAAAAGACTTAAATGCATTCTCCAGTTCCTCTTCTTTTAAACGAAACCCCAATTTTTTTAATCTTTCTTTGAAAGCATGGCTTCCGGAAAGCTTCCCTAAAACCAGCTCTCCTTGCTCTACTCCTACTGAAGAAGGATTAATTATCTCATAAGTAGTGGTTTTTTTAAGTATGCCATCTTGATGAATTCCAGCCGCATGGCGAAAGGCATTTTTCCCTACGATAGCCTTGTTAGGCTGGACAGGAAGCCCTGTAAGACGGGATACAAGACGACTGGTTCTATAAATTTCTGTAGTCTTTATATTTACCGAAAACCCGAAGAAATCTTCACGGGTCTTTAAAGCCATTACTACTTCTTCAAGAGAAGCATTTCCTGCTCTTTCCCCAATTCCGTTGATAGTGCATTCTACTTGACTAACCCCGCTTTTTACAGCGCAAAGAGAATTAGCAGTAGCCATTCCTAAATCATTATGACAATGACAACTGAGAATAGCCTTTTCTATATTAGAAACATTTTCCCTAATCTTTTTAAAAAGATCAGCAAATTCAAAGGGAACGGAATAGCCTACAGTATCGGGAATATTAATTATTTCCGCCCCTTCCTCAATAACTGCCTCCAGGACTTTATATAAGAATGAAAACTCAGTCCGCGAAGCATCTTCCGGAGAAAATTCTATCTCGCAATTGAATTTTTTAGCTAATTTTACTCCTTCTACAGCTAATCTGAGGACTTCTTCCGGAGTCTTCTTTAACTTGTATTTCATATGAATAGGAGAGGTAGCAATGAAAATGTGAATTCTTCCTTTTCTTGCATTTTTCAAAGCTTCTCCTGCTTTTTCTATATCTTTGGGAAGAGCTCGAGCCAGTGCACAAATTACCGGATTCTTAATCTTTTCACTTATCTCTTTTACTGCTTCCAGATCTCCCGGGGAAGAAGCGGGAAAACCTGCCTCTATCACATCTACTTTCAATTTTTCTAATTGTTTGGCTATCTCCAGTTTTTCTTTAGTAGTAAAACCCACTCCTGGTGATTGCTCCCCATCACGAAGAGTCGTATCAAAAATATATATTCGTCTCATTTAATATCCTTTTTAACCTTATCGAAAAACTTTAGCCTTTTTATAGACTATTTAAGATGTTGAGGATCGGTAACTCTTTTTACCTCCTTTATCTTTTTCTCCCGAGAAGTCTTCTTTAAACTTTCCAGAAGTTCTTCGTATTCTTCGCGATCAAGAGGAAGATCGACTGTTTTACCTTTTTTTCCGGAAAGAATAAGAGCGTTGAGGAACTCTACGCTCCATAAACCCTCTTCTCCTGGAGAGATGAGCTCTTCTCCAAAGAGAATAGCACGACAGAAATTTCGAATAATTTCTTTATGTCCTGTTTCACATTGAGGAAGTTCTAATTTTTCTTCAATCACTTTTGGAGAAGCCCACATCTCTTTAGCAGAAAAGGTAAAATTGGAGATCGAGTCTTCCAGGGAATAAAATTTTAAAGACCCATTTTGATAAACCAATTTCCCTTTTTCGCCACAGATCTCCATAAAATTAGTAGGAGGAGCTTCATTAGTAGTAGTATAATAGTAACCCCAGGCTCCATTTGGGTATTCTAATAGAGCCATAGCTTCATCTTCAACCTCAATTTTATGAAGGTGAGTGCGCACTTTAGCCATAATTTTGCTTGGTCGTCCACCTAAAAGAAGAAAGAGGTCTATCCCATGAGGAGCTTGATTTATAACTACTCCTCCCCCTTCTCCCTTCCAGGTAGCTCGCCAGGTAGCACTATCATAATAAGCCTGAGGACGATAATTTGATTGAATAAGACAGGTTCTTCTTATTTCTCCTAATTTTCCACTTTCCACAATCTTCCTGGCTACTCTCACCTCTGGTAGAGTTCTCATTTGATACATTACCGCGAAGACTCTTTTATTCTTATGAGCAGATTCTACAAACTTATCTGCTTCTTTAATAGATACAGCAATGGGTTTTTCCGAAAGACAATGGAAGCCTTTTTCCATTGCTGCTATTCCTACAGAAGGATGAAAATAGTGAGGAGTAGCCACCAGGACTGCATCTACAAGATTACTGTCTAAGAGCTCTTTATAATCACTAAAACCCGGAACTTTATATTCCTCCGAGACTTTTTTAGTCACTTTGGGGTCAATATCACACACACAAGTAAGTTCCGCCTCAGGAATTTCTTTAATCTTCATAAGATGCCCTTGACCCATTCCTCCTATTCCAATTACTCCTATTCTAATCTTTTTCATTGTTTTTCTCCTTTAACTCCCCAGAAAATTATATTTATAATTCGCTACCGCGGGTATTCCCCTGAAGAAACCCTAAGGGGATCTACTGCTCTGCGGAAAGGAATGTCCGAAGTCTCTTTAATAAAATATACTTTTTCTATTATCAGGAGTCTGTCAAGAAGTTACTTCATTTATCCTCACCCCAAAATCAGTCTATAGAGTCAAACAACTACTATCTCTGGAGGATTAATATAGTTATGATAAGCTTCCTTTACTCTTCCTTTCCTCGCATTTCCCTTATGGAGAAAGAGACGGTAACGGAATATTAAATTTTTACCCCGAGTAAGAATATAGGAACCATCACGACGAGAATCGTTATAGTAGTAAGAGAGCGCAAAGGGATTAGCCGTCATTAGTCCATAATTTCGCACATGCCAGTAAGTAGGATAGCGAAAATTCAGAGGATGATCAAAGATAGATAAACCTACTTCTTCTCCCTGAATAGGTCCGGAGTAGTCACACCAGTGGGCTCTTTTTCCCCAGGTTTCTTTTTCGTACATTCCTCCGTAAGTATTCTCAATAACCCCATTTTTATCAGCGTTGATCAGGGGATTTACTCGAATAGAAAGAATTCCTCCCTCTTTAGTATCGCCAAATTTTACATCTCCTTCTGTAGCTCGAAAATTTATTTCAAAGTCAATTATCCGAGGAATGACAAGATTATAAATTCTTATAGTCCTCTCTTCTTCTAAGATTTTTTTTCTATCTTTATCTGTCCAATAGTTCTTAGCTTCAATTTCTCCAAAGACAGGCCCGGAAATTATCTCTCTAAATCCTTTATGTATCTGGTATCCGTGTTTTTCTTCCTCGCTCCAGTTATCTACCCCGTTAACGTCCCCATGGGCTATCCAGCAGGAACGGTGATGAATATGGTCAAATTTTTCCGGATTTCCCGGACTTGCCGGAGCGCGAGTAAGATTTCTTCCTTCTTCATCAGTAATAGGCCATAAATATGGACGAACAATAGATTCGTTATAATAATAACGGGAAAAAACTTTCTCACCTATCCTTATTTCTAAATTCGATTCCTTTTTGAGTATTTCTACTCCCTTATTCTCGGAGAAAACTTTCCCCTTCTGAGGAATTAAGAGGTATCTTTTTTCTTCCCCCGGAGATAAATCTTTAATTATCCAGAAGAGAAAAGTTCCCCTTCCGTTTTTTTTCATCTGCAGAGCTACTTCCTTATCTTCCTTTTCTTCTATTAATTTTGCTCTTTTTAGCTCCTCTTTTAAGAAGAGGGTAACAGGACAATTATTTCGATAGTGCCAGCCACTTTTCACAATTATTCTCTTTTCAGCCATCTTTTTCTCCTTATTACAGAAACTTTTTTAAATAAATAAGGCTGTCCTTAGCAATTTTTCTTGGTCCAGGAGAGATATCAAAAACTTCCACCGAGATGAATCCCGAGTATTTAATTTCCCTCAGAGCTTCTATTATGGGTGCAAAATCTACTCTTCCAAATCCCGGTCCCTGACCATTAGGATCATTAGCATGAAAATGGAAAAGATAATCCTTATTTTCTTTAATTATCCGGGGAATAGGTCTTTCCTCATCACTCATTGCCTTTACATCTAAATGGAGTTTAAAATTAGGATGATTAATTTCTTTAATTAAGGAGACTGCTTCTTTAGCTGTATTAATAAAGTTAGTTTCAGATCTGGCTAAGGGCTCTATGCAAATAATAACCCCTCTTTCTTTAGCTCTTTCCGCAGACTCAATAAAAACCTCCTTTACTCTAGCTTTTGTCTCTTCATAATTTGAGTCTTTTTCTATATTCCTTTGCTTTGGTGAACCAAAGATAAGCATTCTCCCTCCTATATCTGCGCAAAAATCAATAAGAGATTTCAGATACTCAGTCGTCTTCTTCCTTATCTTTTTATCAAAGGAACTGACCGAAAGCCCCGGAGGACTGACTAAGAGCCAATGAAGACCAATCACTTCCAGCCCGTAATTCTTAGCCAGAGAACTAATCTCCTTCCTCTTCGAGAGAGGAATCTCCTCTACTGAAGAAGCTAAAGTAAAGGGAGCAAATTCTATTCCCTCATAACCAAGATTGGCAATATATTCCATAATATCCTTCAAAGGCCAGAATTTATTATCTTCCTTAAATGTCTCGTTACAAATCCCTAATTTCATTTATTACTCTTTCTTTTTAGAATTTTCCAGGCTCTTTTTAACTCCTCAGGAGTATTTACCCCCAAGACTACCAGAGAATCTTTGGTCCGCATGGCTTCCACTCTCAACCCCTTTTGATGAAAGAGCTCAACAACATCGGTGAGATAATACTCTCTACTTGCATTATTACACTTTAACAGGGGAAGAACGGGAAGAAGTTCTCTTGTATTAAAGCAGTAAATACCACTGTTTACCTCCTTAATTTTTAACTCTTCAGAGGTAGCATCCTTAATTTCTACAATTTTTTTTATCTGTCTATATCCATCTCGAACAATTCTCCCGTAATGAGTGGGATTAGGAAGAAGAGCAGTTAAAACAGTTGCTGCTGATTCTCTTTTTCGCTGATATTGAACCAATTCTTTCAGAATGGAGGGGGTAACGAAAGGAGCGTCACCAGGAAGGACAATTAATTCCCCTCCAAAATCTTTCAGAAGAGGAATAGCTTGCTTAAGAGCATCTCCCGTACCTCGCCTTTCCTTCTGATATACATACTCAAAATTATTTCCCAGAACCGATTTTACCTTTTCTGCTTGATGACCTACAACCACAATAACTTTACTCACACCACTCTTAACACAAGCACCCACTGGAAATTTCACCAGTTCCTGGTAATCTATTCGATGAAGTAACTTGGTTAAAGGTGATTTCATTCGTGTTCCTTCACCTGCTGCCAGGACTACCGCCCTTACATTTTTCATTATCTTTTCTCCTTCTTAATTATTAACAGCGCTTTCTCTAAGAAAATTTTCTTAGCATTCTTAAAGATTTAATTTACTATAACATTAATTTAAGCTCTGTCAACTTTCCCGCCCGTTCCCTCTTAACAAAAAATTCTATAATTCAGCGTCCTTAAATTCAAATGACTTTTTTGAGTATCTGTCTAACTTTCCCAAATTCTTCTAACTTCAAAAAATAAGCTAATAAAGAAAATATTCCTATCCCTATTCCTAAACTTCCGGATAATTGGATAATTTGTAAGAATAAAGAAGAAATTTCTTCAAGCATAGAAGTGATCTTTATGAATAGATAAATTCCCCCAATCATTATAGAACTTGAAAGGCTAACTTTTAAAAGAGAAAGAAGAATTTTTCCTCCTTCTATCTTTTTTAATCTCTTCCTCAATAGAAAAAGCAGGATAGCCATATTTATTATCATAGAAATAGAAGTTGCCAGAGCCAATCCTCCCTGTCTTAAAGGAGAAATCAGGAGAAAATTGAGAGTAACATTAACAACCATAGTAAGAAATGATATCTTAAGAGGTGTTACCATATCTTGAAGAGAGTAAAAAGCACGATTGAGAACCATCACTCCTCCCATAGCAAATAAACCTACTGAATAATAAAATAAAGCCTGATAGGTCGCCAAAGTATCTTCAAGAAGAAAAGCTCCGTGCTGGAAAATTAGAGAAATTAAGAGTTTTCCTATAATAATTAATCCCGCACTGGAAGGAATTAAAAGGAAGAAAACCATACGCAGACCCAGAGAGAGTGTTTCTCTAAATTCTTTTAGGTCCTCTCTGATATCCAGAGAAGAAAGGGAAGGAAAGATAGCTGTAGAGAAAGCAATGGCAAAGAGCCCTATAGGAAGCTGAATTAACCGCATAGCGTATTGAAGAGAAGAAATACCTCCCGGTGGAAGAGTGGAGGCAAAGACCCGATTAATAAGAATATTAATCTGTAGAGTCATTCCTCCAAGAGCAGCTGGGCCCATCAATTTAAATATCTTTCTTACTCCTGCATCTTTAAAGGAAAGAACAAAATGGTAGCTATAACCCTTAGCTTTAAGAAAGGGGAGCTGGAAAAAAAGTTGAACTCCTCCACCAAGGACTACTCCTATAGCTAAGCTATAAATCCCGTATCGAGAGCTTAGTAAAACAGCAGAAAAGATAATAGCTATATTAAAAAGGACAGGAGCGAAAGCAGGAGAAAAAAAATGCCTTTCACAGTTAAGTATAGCCATAGCTAAAGCAGCTATACTTATGAAAAGAAGGAAGGGAAACATTATCTGAGTAAGTTTAATTGCTAACTGCATTTGAGAGAAAGAGCCTTTGAAACCAAAGGCCAACCAGGGAACATAGAAAGGAGCAAAAAAGATCCCAACTGTTACTGTAACGATTAAGATAAGGAGTAAAATATTAAGGATATTACTGGCCAGAATTTCCGCTTCTTTTCTGCTCTTATTCCTTAACCATTCGCTAAAGACAGGAATAAAAGCAATGCTTAACGCCCCCTCAGCTAAAAGAGAGCGAAAGAGATTAGGTAGGGTAAATCCTATCCAGAAAGCATCTGTAGCTGGAGAGTAACCGAATATATAAGCAATAACCTGAAGTCTTACCAGACCGAAGAGGCGGGAAAAAAAAGTTCCCACTCCTACTATTCCAGCAGCTTTAACTATTCTCTCTTTTTCCAATTCCAGCTTCTTAAATTGTAGGAATCTATAATTCCAGAACTATAAAAGGAAAACTTCCCAGGTAATTTGCGAATTTTTAAGAATATGGTATAATATTTCCAAAAAATAAAAAGGAGATATTTATGCCTCTTACAAAATCTGCAAAAAAAAGAGTGAGGCAGGACAAAAAAAGAAGAGAATATAACAGAAGCTGGAAAACAAGAATGAAAAATAAGATTAAAAAGATCAATAGTTTAATCCAGCAAGGGAAAATTATAGAAGCAAAGGAATTCTTTCCTTCTCTTATGAGTTTTATCGATAAAGTAGCATCCAAAGGAGTTATTCATAAGAATAAAGCAGCCCGAAAAAAATCAAAAATAGCTAAAAAATTAAATAAAGAGTAATTTAACCTTCTTTAATTACTCCCAGAGGATAATAAGGAATCATTTTTTCTTCTAACCATTTTAGTGCCTCGACGGGAGAAAGTTTTAAGTTAGTAGGACAGGGGGAGAGGACTTCTACCAGAGAGAATTTCTTCTCTTCTATTTGGGTAACAAAAGATTTTTTAATAGCCTTTTTTGCTTTTCTTACATTAGCAGGATTATTTACCGCTACCCTTTCTAAATAATAAACTCCCTCTAAGGAAGAGAGTAATTCCGGTATTCTTAGCGGGTAACCACTCTCCTTTACTTCTCGTCCAAAAGGAGTAGTTGTAGTCTTTTGGCCTATTAAAGTGGTAGGTGCCATCTGCCCGCCAGTCATTCCATAATTAGCATTATTAACGAAGATTATATTAAAGGATTCTCCTCGAGAAGCCGCATGAATAGTCTCTGCTATTCCAATAGAAGCAAGGTCTCCGTCTCCTTGATAAGTAAAGACTACTCTATCTGGATAAACTCTCTTTATTCCTGTAGCTACAGCCGGGGCCCGGCCGTGAGCTACTTCCACCATATCAAAATCAAAATAATCATAGGCTACTACCGCGCATCCTACCGGGGATATACCTATCACTTTCTCTCTAATACCTAACTCATCTATTACCTCACCTATTAAACGGTGGATTATTCCATGACCGCACCCCGGGCAATAATGCATAGGAACATTTTTCAGAGAGAGCGGTCTTTTATACCTTATCTTCATATTTACCTTCTCTCCTTATCAGGGGTTATCCGATGGGGAATCTTTCTTGGTATCTTCTTTATGAGCCGAAGATACTCTCTGGGTAAAGGTATTCAAGAAGTCAATAGGAACAGGGAAAACAATAGTAGAACTGTGCTCAGTAGATATCTCGGAGAGAGTCTGAAGATATCTTAATTGAATAGCCTGAGGATATTTACTGAGAATTTCTGCGGCTTGAGACAACTTCTCAGATGCCTGATATTCTCCTGTTGCATTAATGACCTTAGCTCTTCTTTCTCTTTCCACTTCAGCTTGCCTGGCCATAGCCCGTTTCATAGTGTCGGGAATTTCAATCTCTTTTATCTCCACCACGCTCACCTTAATTCCCCAGGGGTCAGTCTGCTCGTCTATTATTGCCTGGAGTCTATCGTTTATTTTTTCTCTTTGTGAAAGAAGCTCATCTAATTCTATTTCTCCAACTACTCCCCTTAGAGTAGTTTGAGCTATCTGGAGAGTAGCGAAACGGAAGTTCTCAACTGCTACCACCGCTTTACAGGGATCTATAATTCTAAAATAGATTACCGCGTTTACTTTGACGGGAACATTATCCTTAGTCATTACCTCCTGAGGCTGAACATCAAAGTTTATGGTTCTTAAGCTCATTTTTATCATTTTATCCACAATAGGAATAATTAAGAAAATCCCGGGACCCTTTGCTCCTACCAATCTTCCTAATCTAAAGATTACTCCCCTCTCATACTCATTGACTATTCTAATAGAAGCCATTAAAATAATGAGCAATACTATTATTAGAAATATTATTAACCCCATCTTTTACACCTCCTTTTTCTTTACTATCAATCTCATTCCTTCTAATCCTCTTACCTCTACTTTCTCTCCTTTTTTAATTATCTCTTCAGGAAATTCAGCCCTTGCATTCCACATCTCTCCCCATATCCAGATTTTTCCATAAGGATTAAGATTAGTCTTAGCTACTCCTTCTCTTCCTATCATTCCCTCTGGCCCTGTAACCGGTCTTTTTACACGTGCTTTGACTACATAGGTAATAACAAATACAAAAAAACCGGAAATAAGAGCAGCAGCAAGAATAATATATTTTAAAGATATAGAGATATAAAGGGCAGAGGGATCAATCAGCATAAGAGAACCTAAGATTAGAGCAATTACCCCTCCAATAGTTAAAGCTCCATAAGAGGTAACTTTAATCTCTAAAAGAAATAAAATAACAGCTAAGATGATGAGAAATATCCCTGCTAAGGTAAAAGGAACAACCTGGAGGGAAAAGAGAGAGAGAATTAAGCAGGTTGTTCCGACAACTCCAGGAAGTATTGCTCCCGGATGAAGAAACTCCATAATAATCCCGAGTATTCCTATCATCATCAGAATATATGCTATATTGGGGTCGGCTAAGGTTTGAAGAAACTTTTCCTGAAAGGAGGAAGGAATAAAACAAATTTCTGCTTTCTTTGTCTTAAGCACAACTATTCTTTTAGGAAATTCTATCTTCTTCCCGTCTATTTTCTGGAGAAGTTCGGACAAATCCTCAGCAATAAGGTCTATTACTCCCAATTTTAAAGCTTCTGTTTCTGTTATAGAAACACTCTTTCTAACAGCTTCTTCTGCCCACTGAGCATTCTTTCCTCGCTTCTGAGCGATAGATTTAATATAAGCAGAAGCATCATTGAGAACCTTTTCTTTTGTTTCTTCATCCATTTGCATTCCCATAGCTACCGGATGAGCTGCCCCAATATTAGTCCCCGGAGCCATTGCCGCTATGTGAGCCGCTAAAGTAATAAAGACCCCGGCTGAGGCTGCCCTTGCCCCTTTAGGAGATACATAAACTACTACAGGAATTGTACTATTAAGCATTGCTTTGGTCATCTGACGCATAGAAGTATCCAATCCTCCGGGAGTATCCAGTTCAATGACTAAACACTCACTCTTTTCCTTAATAGCAATATTGAGTGCTTTTTCCAGACGATTAGCTGTAACCGGACTTATAGGCCCATTAATAGTTAAAACCTGCACATTCTCTGATTTAGCTGGTAAACAGAAGATAAAAGAAACTAAAATAATTAGCAAAATTATAATTTCTATCTCTTTTTTCATCTTAACTTATATCCTTTTCCAGCAAATTCTTCACCTTATCCCATATCTTTACCGCTATTTCTCTTTTACTTCTTTTAGCAAGATACTCTATCTTACCATTTTTATCAATTAAGGTAACTATGTTAGTCTCTTCCTCAAAACCTGCCCCTTCAAGGGTGATATCGTTAGCTACTATCAAATCAAGATTCTTCTCTTTCAATTTCTTTTTGGCTTCCTCTTCTATATTTTCTACTTCTGCACAAAACCCTATTAGAATTTTATCCTTTTTTCTTTCTCCTAATTCTTTTAGTATATCCGGATTTTGGACTAACTTTATAGTAAGCTCTTTTTGAGAATCTTTCTTTATTTTTCCTTCCCTTCTTTTCTCTGGTCTGTAATCCGCGACAGCCGCTACCATAAATACTCCATCTACCTTAGAAAAGTTATCCATTACTTTCTTTTCCATGTCTTTTGCCGACTCTACTAAGTAAAACTCTGCCTTTGCCGGAGGAGTAAGAAAAGTAGGCCCACTAATGAGGATAATCTTTGCTCCTCGAGAAATTCCTTCTTCAGCCAGTGCATAACCCATTTTACCACTGGAATAATTGCTAAAGAACCGCACTTCATCTAAGGGTTCTCTTGTGGGACCGGCAGTAATCAGGAAACTCTTTCCCTGAAAGTCATTAAGAGAATTCATTACTTTTTCAAGATATTTTACAATACGAGGAGGATCTACCATTCTCCCTATTTCTGCCTCCCCGGAAGCTAAAACTCCCTTCTCAGGACCAATAAATTTAAAACCAAAAGTCTTTAGCTTATTCATATTAGTCTGAAAAATAGGATTTCTGAACATTCTATAATTCATTGCTGGAGCAATAACTACCGGTGCCCTCGTAGCCAAGACCGTGGTAGTAAGAATATCATCGGCAATTCCGTTAGCTATTTTCCCTATTATATTCGCTGTAGCGGGGGCAATTAAAAGAAGGTCGGCCAATTTAGCCAGAGAGAGGTGAGGTATTTCTTTCTTTTCTTCTTTAAACATCTTCCGGGTAACTCTCTGGGAAGAGAGAGTCTGAAAAGTAAGTGGATGAACAAAATAAGTAGCTGCTCTGGTCATTACAGGGTAAATTATGGCTTCTTTTTTTCGAAGCAGTCTTATAATCTCCACTGCCTTATAGGCAGCAATACTTCCCGTTATTCCCACTACAATATTCTTATTTTTCAGCACAGAATTCATTTATAAAAAGATTATTTCTCCTTTCTTCACCTATAGTAGTTTCTGGACCATGTCCGGGGTAGACCTTTATCTCATCAGGAAGAGTTAACAGTTTCTTCCGAATAGAAAGTTCTAACTCCTCCCTGTTCCCCATTGGTAGGTCTACTCTCCCTACTGAACCGGCAAAAAGAGTATCTCCCGTAAAGACTTCCTTTCCATTATAAAGACAGATACTACCCGGTGTATGACCAGGAGTATGTAAAACTCGCAAGAGTATCTCCTCTACCTCTATCTTATCTCCATCTTCAAGAGTCCTGGTAGGAGGAAGAAATTTTTTCCCCTTATTACTCATCATTATTGAGAGATTTAAAAAGGGATTTCTTAACGAATTATTTTCCAAGAAATGAATAAGAAGAGAAGCTCCTGTTTCTTCTCTAATTATATCATTTCCCCCCGTATGATCTATATGAGCATGAGTATTGATAACATAGATTACCTTTAATCTCTCTTCATTAATCACTTTTAGAATTTTTTCTGCTTCATCACCGGGATCAATAATTATTGCCTTTCTATTTTTTTTACTAATTAATATATAACAGTTAACTAACAATTCTCCTACTATCAGTTTTTTTATAATCATCTTTTCAAGCCAACAATTTTTCTTACCTACCTGAATATCTCTCAGGTTTCTTATCTTAATTTTTTAGGTGAAGTATCTATTTTAGATCAATATTTAATGAGAGAAAAAACATTATACTCTTTGATTTTCTCCCTTCCTTTTAAAGGGGTTAACTCAATTAAGAAAAAAACTCCTTTTATTTCTCCTCCTAATTTTTCTACAAGGTCACAAATTGCTCTGGCTGTTCCTCCGGTAGCTAAAAGGTCGTCAAAGACCAGAACCTTATCTCCTCTCTTAATAGCATCTTTGTGGATTTCCACCACATCTTCTCCATATTCCAGTTCATATTTTACCTTCTCTGTTTCATAAGGAAGTTTACCGGGTTTACGCACAGGAATAAATCCTACTCCCAGTTTATAAGCAAGAGCTGCTCCCAAAATGAATCCTCGAGCTTCCACACTTACTATTAACTTAATCCCTTCCGGAGATTGTTCTGCCAGGAGATTTATAGCTTTCTTGAAAGAAGCAGCATCCTGAAGAAGAGGAGTAATATCCCTGAAGAGAATACCTTTTTTTGGAAAATCTGCAATATTTCTAATTTTTCCTGATAGTTCCTCCATTTACCTCTCCTATAATTTTTTAGTTTGCAATTTTTTACCTAATTCCTCTCTCGATAGTCTTTAATATTCAACTGATAGAGTTTTCTTCCTCCCTGATAATTTATCTGCGGAGAAAAAATTATATCCACTCTGTTTGGGGCTTTTATCTCATCGCTCTTTAAATTAAATCCTATACCTTCAAATCTTTTCCCTCCCGGGGAACAGAGAGAAATTTTCATATAGCCCTTTCTTACCTTCCGAAAAGAAGAAATAGACAAATCAGTAGTTAGAAAAAGAGGAAGAGGATTCTCTACACCATAGGGAGAGAGAAGCTCCAATTCCTCAAAAATTTTTTCTTCCAGCTCCTCTAAATTAATTCTGGTGTCTATTAATAGTGAGGGAATGAAATCTGAAGGAGAGAGAGACTTATAAGCTATATAATTGAGTCTTTCTCTTAATTTTTCTATATTTTCTAAAGAGACTTCCATCCCTGCAGCCATTTTATGCCCCCCAAAACTAATAAGTAAATCTTCACATTCCTTAAGAGCATCAAATACAGAAAAAGAAGGAATACTCCTTGCTGAACCTCTGGCATTCTTCCCGTCAAGAGAAAAAATAAATGTAGGACGGAAATATTTTTCCTTTATGTAAGAAGCAACCAGACCAATCACTCCTGGATGCCACCCTTTTTTATAAAGGAGAATTATAGGGTCCTTTTCTTTCGGTAAAATCTCTTCTGCTTCCCGGCAAATCTCCTCCTGTAATCTCTGCCGAGAGATATTCTCTTTATTTAACTCCTGTGCTAACTTGTGAGCTTCCCCAAAAGAAGTAGATAAAAGAAGTCTAACCCCTTTCACTGCCAAAGAAAGACGTCCGCAAGCATTAATTCTGGGAGCAAGGATAAATCCTATTTCTCTCTCTCCAATCTTCTTTCCCGAAAGACTGCTTACATTAATGAGAGCCTTAAGACCCACATTATTAGTTTTTCTTAAACACTCTAATCCTAATTTTACTAATGTTCTGTTTTCGTCTTTTAAAGGAACAATATCAGCAATAGTGCCTATTGCTACTAAATCTAAATATTTTGTTACCTCTATCTTTTTATAAGAGAATCTTTCTGAGAGACCCTGAATTAACTTAAAAGCTACTCCTACCCCGGCCAATTTTTTGAAAGGATAGGGACAATCTGATTGTTCCGGATCAAGAATTATACAAGAGGGAAGAGGGTCTTCTGGAAAGTGATGGTCAGTAATGATTATTTCTAATCCTTTACTTTTTGCATATTCCACTTCTTTAAAAGAGGAAATACCGCAATCACAGGTAATAATAAGACTAATTTTTTTCTGAAGTGCTTTGTCTATAGCTTCTTTATTTAATCCATATCCTTCGCTCTCTCTTTTGGGGATATAAAAATAAACATTAGCTTTTATTTCCCGCAAAAAAAGAAGTAAGAGAGAAGTAGCTGTAATTCCGTCTACATCATAATCCCCATAAATTAATATTTTCTTCTGTTTATGAATAGTCCTTAAAATGACTTGTATTGCCTCTTCCATTCCCTTCATCAAAAAGGGATTATAGAGGTCTTCCCGGCAAGGATATAAAAATTTTCTAATCTCTTTCCTTACTCCTCGATTATGTAAAAGCTGGACCATCAAAGGAGATATACTCCATTTTTGAGAAAGAGAATGAATTTCTTCTTTTCCCAGACTCTTTTGCACAATCCACTTCTTTTCCATTTCTCTATTATAAATTATTTTAAAATAAGGTCAATTTTGAAACTGCCCCCATCCCCGAGATACTTTTACCTCCATCCCCTCACTTATAACCATTCCTTCTACTCCCGGCAGAGTATTTATTAATTCTATTCCTTTTGTAGCTCCTAATACAAAGATTCCTGTAGCTAAAGCATCGGCAGTAGTAGCATCAGCAGCGACAATAGTTACACTCATAGGAACATCCTGAACAGTTTCCCCCGTTTTAGGATTAATAATATGAGAATACCTTTTTCCTTCAATAGTATAGTATCTTCGGTAATCTCCGGAAGTGGCTACTCCCTTATCTCTTAATTTTATAACCGAAAAAAGCTCATTTTGATTCCGAGGATGCTGAATACCTATTGACCACTTCTTTCCTTCCGGAGGCTCACCCAAAGCATATAAATCTCCACCGGCGTTAATCAGTGCTCTCTTTATTCCCTTTTTCTTTAAAACCTCTATAGCTTTATCTACGGCATACCCTTTAGCAATCCCCCCAAGATCAATCTCCATTCCTCTCTCTTTAAAGGAAACGAGATTCCCTTCCAGTATTATCTTTTCATAGCCTACCAGAGAAAGAGTTTTATTTATTTCTTCCTTGCTGGGAACTTTTCCTTCTTTTCTTGCCTTCTTCCAGAGGTCAATCAAAGGTTTGCAGCTAATATCAAAAGCTCCTCCAGTTATCCGGGAAAATTCAAGAGCCCTTTTAATTACTTCTAGAGTCTCCGGGGAAACCTTCATTTCTCCCTGACGATTAAGAGAAGAAACTTCACTATCATTCTTATAAATGCTCATTAAATTATCTATTTTCTTAATCTCATTAAAAGCGGCTTTAAGAGCTTCTTCGTCAGGGGGATATATACTAATTTCCACATTCGTTCCCATAATTATCTGAGTAGACTTAAGGAATTTACACCTTCTCAAAATGATACCCAAACTCAATCCTAAAAGAACAATTATTCCCAGAGAAGTTATAAAAATTAATTTTTTTCTTGACATCTCTACCCTCCAGAATTCATTTATAGATTATCAAAAAGAAATTAGGTGTCAAATTTTGACATTTCTTCAAAATTTGAATACGATATTTCAAAAGAGAGAATAAACAAATGAGGAGGAAAAACCTTGGGTAAAGAGAGAGTTATCATTATAGGAGCAGGTCCTGCGGGATATGTTGCGGCTATTCGAGCCTCTCAGTTAGGAGGAGAGGTTATTCTTGTAGAAAAAGAAGAAGTAGGAGGAACATGCCTTAATCGAGGATGTATTCCTACCAAATCACTTTTAACTTCTGCCAGAATCCTTAATCTTGTAAAAAATGCTCAAAAGTTTGGAATAGAGGTAGAAAAGGCAAGTTTTAATTTCTCGCGGATAATGGAGCGAAAAAGTAAGATTGTAAATCAACTTCGAGGGGGAGTCCATTACCTTCTTAAAAATTATAAGGTAAAATTAATTAAAGGAAAAGCAAGTTTTTTAAACTCTCAGAAAATCAGGATTGAAACGGACAAAGAAAAAGAAGAGATTGAAGGAAGGAAAATTATTATTGCTACCGGCTGTGAACCTTCTTTGCCCCCTGAGCTCGATACTTCTAACTCCTTAATCCTGACAAGCAGGGAAATTCTTAAGCTTAAAACTCTCCCTGAGTCTTTGCTTATTGTTGGAGGAGGAGTTATCGGTTGTGAATTTGCTTCTATTTTCAGTGAACTGGGAACAAAAATTACCCTCGTGGAAATGACAGAACGTCTTCTTCCCAATGAAGACAAAAGAATTTCTTTAATAATAGAAAAAATTTTTAGAGAAAAAGGAATAAGAATTCTTACTAAAACCAGATTTAAAAAAATGAAAAGGAGTGGAGAAGAAGTTAAAGTCCAGTTTGATAATGGAGAAGAAGTTAGTATTAATAAAGTTCTCTTCTCTACAGGAAGAAAGCCTTTGACCTTTGACCTTCATCTTCAAAATGCAAATTTAAAGAGAAATCAAAAAGGATATATTTCGGTGGATGAAAAGATGCAAACAAATATTTCGGGAGTATACGCTGCCGGAGATATTACGGGAGAGCCCCTCCTCGCCCATAAAGCTTTTGCTGAAGGAATTGTAGCCGCTGAAAATGCCTTAGGAGTGCCATCTAAAATGGACTCTAAGGCTATTCCCAATTGCATCTTCACTTCTCCTGAAATTGGCACAGTAGGATTAACCATAGAACAGGCGAAAGAGAGAGGAATAAACATAAAATTAGGCCGATTCTCTTTCTCCGGCAACGGAAAAGCACAAATTCAAAATGAAACAACAGGTTTTGTTCAACTCATCTTCGAGAAAAAAAGTGGAAAAATTCTCGGAGGACAAATTATTGGACCAGAAGCTACGAATTTAATTCACGAAATAGTTCTCTCTATTAAATGGGGATTAACCATAGAAAATATGGCTAATACTTTTCACGCTCATCCTACTCTTTCCGAAACTATTATGGAAGCAGCTCGCTCTGCCTTAAAAAAACCAATTCATTCTATATGAGGAAAATTTATGCTTATTTTAGGAATAGAAACATCCTGTGATGAGACAGCATCAGCTATTATCAAAGATGGAAGAGAAATTCTCTCCAATGTAGTCTCCTCCCAGGTAAAATTTCATAAAAATTTCTGGGGAGTAGTTCCAGAAATAGCTTCAAGAAAACATATAGAGATGATTCTTCCTGTAATTCAGGAATCTCTAAATAAAGCAAAAGTCTCTTTAAAAGACATAGAGGGGGTTGCGGTAACTTTTGGACCCGGACTCTTAGGTTCACTACTAGTAGGATTAACCGTAGCTAAAGGAATAGCTTATGCTCGTAATTTACCCTTTATAGGTATTAATCATCTGGAAGCTCATCTTTACGCTTGCTTTTTTAAATATCCCCATTTAACTCCTCCTCTTATAGGTCTGATTATCTCTGGGGGTCATACGGAACTAATTTATATCTCTAAGGATAAAGAATATGAATTGTTGGGAAGCACCAGAGATGATGCTGTAGGAGAAGCTTTTGATAAAGTAGCCCGAATTTTAGGGCTTGAGTATCCGGGAGGACCGGTTATTGAAAAAATAGCTAAAAAAGGAGACCCCTCTTCTATCTCTCTTCCCTTAAGTCACTTTAAAGATAATGAGACTTTGGACTTCAGCTTCAGCGGAATAAAGACCGCGGTGCTTTATTATGTGGAAGATTTAAAGAGAAAGAATAAACCCATTCCCTTAGAGAATATAGCTGCTAGTTTCCAGCTAAAAGTTGCCGAAATGCTTTTAAAAAGGATAGTTCAGGCAATTAATTTACGAGGAGTAAATAAGGTAATTGTTGCCGGCGGCGTTTCCTCTAATCGTTTCCTTCGCTCTTTTTTTAAAGAGAAAATATCCCGGGGAGTAGATTTTTTCTTCCCTTCAATGGAACTTTGTACGGATAACGCGGCTATGGTAGGTATCTGCGGATATTATAAACTCAAAGAGGGAAAGACTTCCCCTCTTTCCTTGGATGCTAATCCTTCCCTGAGGATAATTTAATTTATCTTACAGATAGAATATCCTCAGGAATTATCTTCTCTTTCTTCCCGATGATGTTTTATAATCTCACCCTTCACAGTATAAACAACATCTTCAGCAATATTTGTAGCCAAATCGGCTACTCGTTCCAAATTTCTGGCTATAGAAATTAAGTGAATAGAACGTTCTATTGTTGAAGGGTCACTAATCATATAAGTTATAAGTTCTCTAATAATCTGATCGCGAAGAGAATCAACTTCTTCATCTTCTTTGCAAACCAAAATTGCCAGATTTATATCTTCTTTCACAAAAGAATCAAGGCTTTTCTTTACCATCTCCCGGGCACTTTTACTCATTCTTGGAAGGTCAATTAAAGGCTTAACGAAGGGTCTGGGTATTAAATAGAGTGCTCTTTCAGCAATATTAACCGCATGATCTCCTATTCTTTCCAAATCATTATTTATTTTAATTATGGCTATTATAATCCGAAGAAAAGAAGCTTCTGGTTGATACAAAGCTATAAACTCTACTCCTTTTTCTTCTATTTCTATTTCCAGGTTATTTACTCTAAACTCATCTTTTTCAATAACCTCTTTTGCAAGATTCTCATCTTTATCTATAAGGGAATTTACGCTCTTTTCAAGCATTGATTCAACTAAAGAAGCCATAATAAAAAGTTTCTCCTTAATATCAGTAATTTTTTGTTCTAACATTTTTTCTCCTCCTTATCCGAATTTACCCGTTAGGTAGTTCTCTGTGCGTTTATCCCGGGGAGCAGTAAATATTTTCTCTGTCTTATCAAATTCAACAATTTCTCCCAACATCAAAAATGCTGTCCAGTCAGATATTCTTGCAGCTTGCTGTAGATTATGGGTAACTATAACAATAGTATAATTTTTCTTTAGTTTTTCTATCAATTCTTCAAGTTTTGCTGTAGAAATAGGGTCTAAAGCAGAAGCGGGCTCATCGAATAAGATAATCTCAGGTTCTACGGCTAAAGCTCTGGCTATACAGAGTCTCTGTTGTTGCCCTCCGGATAAATCAAATGCTGAGGAAGAAAGTCTATTCTTTACTTCCTCCCAGAGATTAGCATCCCGGAGAGCTTTTTCAACTTTTTCAGAGATTATTCTCCTATCCTTTACTCCATGAATTTTAAGTCCATAAGCTACATTTTCAAATATCGATTTAGGAAAGGGGTTAGGCTTTTGAAATACCATTCCTACTCTCTTGCGGAGGTCAAAAACATCTATATTATTATAAATATCTCTTCCATCTATGAGGATACTTCCTGAAATTTTAGTCCCTTCAATTAAATCATTCATGCGATTAAGACAACGAAGAAGGGTAGATTTTCCGCATCCAGAAGGTCCCATAATAGCTGTTACTAATTTTTCCGGGATAGAAATATTTATATTCTTTAATACATAGTTCTCTTTAAACCAAAGATTTAACTTCTTTATGATCACTTTATTCACCACTTCTTTTTCCTCCTTATCTGAATCCTCATGAGTATAGCTACAAAGTTTATAGCGAAAACTAAAAGAAGAAGTACCAGGGCAGTTCCATAAGCAATAGGAACCTGGAGTTCCGGTTTTGTTCCCTCGCTCATCAAAGCATATATATGGTAAGGAAGAGCCATAACTTCATCAAAAATTGATCTGGGAAGATAACGGGTATAAAAGGTAACCGCTGTGAAGAGAATAGGAGCTGTTTCTCCGGCAGCCCGGCCTAAACTCAGGATAGCTCCGGTGAGAATACCTGGAAGAGCTACAGGTAAGATTATCTTCTTTACTGTCTGCCACTTGGTTGCTCCCAAAGCAAAAGATGCTTCTTTAAAAGAGAGAGGAACCGAGCTAATAGCCTCCTCAGATGCTCTTATTATTACGGGTAGAATAAGTATACCTAAGGTAAGAGAACCTGAAAGTAAGGATATACCAAACCTAAAAAATTTGACAAATATAGCTAATCCAAAAAGGCCAAAGACCACCGAAGGGACTCCAGAAAGATTGTTTATTCCAATTCTTATTATCCTTACCCATTTTTTTGCACCAGCATACTCCTTCAAATAAATTGCTGCTAAAACACCCAGAGGCAGAGCGAATAGTATAGCTCCCACAGATAAGAGAAGGGTTCCTATAATAGCGGGAAATATCCCTCCCTCTGTCATTCCCCTTCGCGGAAATTCTAAAAGGAAGGATAAACTCAGCACTTTAAAACCTTTTAAAAAAATAAACGAAAGAAGAAAAAGAAGAAAAAGAAGAACGATAAAGAGAGAAATTTTTAAGAGAATAAACCCAAATGTTTGCTTTAATCTTCTCGTCATCTTCTTTTTAAAGATATCCAATCAACCAAAAGATTGAAGATCAATACCAATAAGAATAGAGCCAGCGCAATAGCAAAAAGAGCATGATAATGAGGACTACCCATTGGAGCTTCTCCCATTTCAGCAGCAATTGTCGCTGTCATTGGACGAACAGGCTGAAAAATAGACTTAGGTATCATAGTAGCTCCTCCAGCCACCATTAAAACAGTCATTGTCTCTCCCATCGCTCTCCCCATTCCCAAAAGAATCGCGGTAATAATACCTGAAGAAGCTCCGGGAACAACTACTTGGGTAATCGTTTCCCATTTAGTTGCTCCTAAAGCAAATGAAGCCTCTTTTATCTCTCTCGGAACTGCCGAAATAGCATCCTCAGTCAAACTGGCAATGGTAGGGACTATCATAATACCCAAAATTATAGAAGCTGTAAGAAAAGTTAAACCCGTAGGTAAATTAAACATCTTCTGAACCAGAGGGGCAAGGAAGACTATTCCGAAGAAACCATAAACCACAGAAGGTATTCCTGCTAAAAGTTCTATTATGGGTTTTAAAATTTCCTTTATCCGGGGTGAAATTACTTCGGAAATATAGATAGCTGAGCCAAGACTAAGAGGAATAGCAATGATTAAGGCAAAGAAAGTAACTCCTAAAGAACTCAGAATAAGCGGTAATATTCCAAATTCCGGAGGCTCATGCGTAGGATGCCAGGATTTACCAAAAATAAATTTCCAAAATCCTACAGCTTTAAAAGCTGGTAATCCCTCAATAAATAGAGTGAAAGTTATACCCAGAAGAAATAAACAAGATAAAAAAGCGAACAGAGGAAGCAATTTTTCTATAAAATTCTTCTTCATATATTTAATTATAAAACCCCATTATTAAGAAAATATAAAGAGATTGTTAAGAATGTATTAATTTACCAGGGACATAAAAGCAGCTCTTCTTTATGTAGTTAAGATGCTTTAAGAAGAATATCCTGAGGCTAAACTTAACCCGAATTTCTATTGAATCTCCAAAAATAAGAAACAAAATAAATTTATCAAGGACCGAGGCGAGAGCAAAAAAGCTCTCGCCTCTCTTACTTAAATTTAACCAAAATTTTTTAAATTAGATTTACCCTAAGGGTACAAATCCCAGGTCTTTAACGACTCTCTGCCCCGCAAGGGAAAGAACAAAATCTATAAACTTCTTCGTCATTCCCTTAGGTTCTCCATGGGTATACATAAAGAGAGGTCGAGAAAGTTTATAATCTCCATTAACGACTGTCCTCTGTGATGGTTCTACTTTGTCGATTTCTAATGCCTTTACTCTCTCCGATAGATAACCTAAACCCACATATCCTATTGCTCCGGGTGTCTTAGCTACTGTAGTAGCCACCGCTTGATTAGAAGCAAGCATGAGAGCATCATTCCTAACCTTCTCTCCTTTAAGAACAAGTTTTTTGAAAGTCTCAAAAGTTCCCGAAGCTGTATCTCTGGAAATAACCACAATAGACTTATCCTGCCCACCTACTTTACTCCAGGTACTTATCTGACCGGTATAGATTGCCTTAAGCTGCTCTATATTTAGCCCTTTTATTGAATTGGAAGGATGAACAATTACAGCAATTCCATCTTTAGCTATTATGGTAGGTACCGGATTAAATCCTTTTTTCCTGGCTCTCTCAATTTCTCCGGGCTTTATCGGCCTTGAAGCCATAGCGATATCTATAGTCCCATCAAGAAGAGCGGTAATACCAACTCCTGAGCCTCCGCCTCTAACCGTGATATCCATTTCTGGGAGAAGACCTCTATCCGCAAGGTCCATATATTCCTCGGCTATTGCTTGAGCTATAGGAAGAATAGTAGTCGAACCCTGGATAGAGAGCCGCTCTCTACTTTTTGTTCTCGCTCCGGATAATCCACAAAAATAAAATTGTGTAACTATCACCAACGCCGCTGCGAGGACTACAGGTCCCCACAATCCTCTTACCTTCATTTCCTCCTCCTTTCTGCAGAGACAGAAAGAACCTTTTTGCTTCCCTCTGCCTCCTTATTTTTATAGTATCTTATATTATCATTATTAACTCTGTATAAGGAAAATATTAATTTTCTGTTAAGTGTGTAATTCTTTGATAAATATCTCTAAATTACCCCATTGTAAATTAATTCTTTCTTAAAAGTTCGGGAAGAGAGTCGTTCGACAAAGATATTTCTTTCCTCCTCAATTTTTATTACATTAAACGATGCTTCTACTCTCGCTTTAGTCCTCCTTGTAGTTGCTGTTCCTGCATTTATCATCAAGATTCCATTTAGCTTCCAGAACCAGGGGACATGTTTATGACCACAGAGAACAAGATTAACCTTTAACTGGCTAATAAGTTTTAAAAAATCTCCCGCATCCATGGGGATATTTCTCTCTCTTCCTGTTTCAGGAACGGGAATTAAATGATGGTGAAGAACTACTATTTTTACAGGAAATCCTTCCAATTCTTTTCTTACAAAATCATAAATTGACCTTCCTATATGCCCATCATCTAAATCTGGCTGACTGGAATCTACTCCCACTATTTTAAGATTCCCTATTTTCATAACCGGGTATCTTGTCTTGAAAAATTCTTCAAATAATAGATATCCTGCGTTCCTGGCATCATGATTACCCGGAACAATGAGTTTCCTTTTACTCTCTAAAGAATCTATAAACTCCTTTGCCTCCTCATAATCCTCAAGATAGCCAGAATTAGTTATATCTCCAGTGATTATAATAATATCAGGTTTTATCTCCTTCATCTTCCTTAAGACATTAGTCCCTAATTCTTTAACATATTCTGGCATTCCAAAATGAAGATCTGATAAATGGATAATTGTCATAAAACCTCCTTTAAAGTTTTTATTGTTAGCTATTATAAACTCTAATTGTTAACTTTGTATAAGAAAAAGGTTAATTTTCTATTAACCATTTGTTTTTTCTCTCATCCTGGTGAACTTTCCTAAAATTTTTTTCTTTTTATCATCAGGCTGGGAAGTCCGTGTTAAGCCTGTCTCATTATTACTCAACGATGAATTAACTGAGGAGAGTTACCCTCATTAATATAAAAAGATGTTCAGGAAAAGAGTGAATTAATTTATGATTAAAAAGGAAAGTAAATTATACAGGAAGGAGGACGATAAAAGTAGTTCCTTTACCTAATTTACTCTCAACAGAAATTTCCCCATTATGGAGAAGAACAATATGCTTTACTATGGAAAGTCCCAATCCTGTGCCTCCGAGCTGTCTTGAGCGAGCTTTATCCACTACATAGAATCGCTCAAATATCCTGTTAATATGCTCTTCGGGGATTCCTATCCCTGTGTCAGAGACTTTAATTTTCACTTTTTGATTTTGAGAGATAATTTCTACCCTTATTTCTCCCTCTCGGGTATACTTTATAGCGTTATCTATAAGATTTATAAATAACTGCTCTATAAGAAAGGAGTCTGCTTTTACTAAAAGAGGACGTTGAGAGATAATAAGTTTTAATTTCAAATTTTTTTTCTTCAGTTTACTCCTAAAAATTTTTAAAATATCTTCAAGGATTCCTTGCAAATCAACATTCTCTACTTCTAACTTCTTTCCTCTCTCTTCTATTTTTGAAAGTAAGAGTAAATCAGAGACAAGGTTTATCAAACGGTCTGTATGTTTTTTGATGATTTCCAAAAAGTGCTTTTGCTCTTTATTTGCATCTTCTTCCAGAGTTTCTACAAAACCTTTAATAGCGGTAAGGGGAGTTCGTAGTTCATGGGAGACATTGGCGACGAAATCCGCTTTTACCTTCCCTAATTGTTTTATTTCTGTAATATTATGGAAAACAATGAGAAGCTCCTTTTCCTTTATTTTCGATAATAAGGTAGCATTTACCAAAAAAATTTTATCCTGATGGTGAATTTCAGAAGTTTTGCTGTCTTCTCCTTTAAAAGCTCTCTCTATCAACTCCTCAACATCAACATTTCTCAATACTTCCCAATAGGGTTTTCCTATAATAGAAGAAGAAAAACCACATATTTTCTTAAAGCTCCTATTGCTAATAATAATTCTCTTCTGAGAATCCAATACTACTACTCCTTCTACCATTGTTTGAAGAATTTTTTGAAGTTTTCCTCTCTCTACACTAAGAGCAGTAAATAATCTTTGAAGCTCGGAGGCCATTTGATTAAGAGCAAAAGAGAGTTCTCCTATTTCATCTTTACTCTCCACTGAGATCCGACTCTTAAAATTTCCCTTAGCTATTTTTTTAGTAGTAAAAACTATTTCTTTAATGGGTTTTGTGATTCTCTTTGCTGAGAAAAAGGACAGCAGGAGAACAAAAGCTGTTAAAATAAGAGCAAGATAAATAATTTTACTATTTACATTCCCTATAAATGCCTTTATTTGACTAAGAGAAAGACTTACTCTTACAATCCCGATCCCGGAAGATTTACCCTCTTCCTTTACAAGAAAAGCAAAATAAAACATTTCTTCTTTTAGAGTAGTGCTATAACGAATACTCTTTCCTCTCCCTTCTTCTAACGCTTGTTCAACTTCCGGTCTACTCAGGTGATTTTCCATCTTTCGGGGGTCCTTCTCAGAGTCTCCTAAAACTTGTCCATCCATTGCAATGATTGTAATTCGGGTATCTATTGTTTTTCCTATTCGTTTGGCAAGCGCATCAATCTTCTCTATTTTTTCAGAAGGCAAGACTTTTTTAAAGATTTCGCTGAGCAATTCGGTTTGATGCTGGAGATTATCCTCTATTGTTTTAAAAAAATAGTTTTCTATTTCTCTTGAGGTAAAAAAGAGGAGAGAAGGAACTATTAAAAGAATGATTAAAAGATAGTAAAAAAAGTGTTTCCACATTATTCCCCATCGGGGCATTTACTTTACTCCTCTATCTTATAACCGATTCCCCGGATAGTTCTAATTAATTCTCCGGCTTCTCCTAATTTTTCTCTTAAGTTTTTAATATGCACATCGATAGTTCTATCGAGAACAATCTTTTCATCTTCCCATAAACTCTTAAGGAGTTGATTTCTGGTAAGAACCCATCCGGGTCTTTCGGCAAGGATAGCCAAAATTTTAAATTCTGTGGCCGTAAGATTAACTTTCTTATTATTAACCTTTGCCTCATATTTTGTTAGATCTACTACTAAATTGCCTACTTTGAAAATCCTGGTCTTTTCTCGGGATTGCGTCCTTCTTAAAACAGCCTTTATCCGGGCTATAAGCTCTCTTGGACTAAAAGGTTTTACTACATAATCGTCCGCTCCCAACTCCAGACCCACTACTATATCCGTTTCTGTACCTTTAGCAGTAAGCATTATAATAGGAATAGAGGACATCTTTTCATTACTCTTAAGTACTCGACAAACTTCCAATCCATCTATTCCTGGCAACATCAAATCCAGAATTACCAGATCGGGAAGAGTAATTTTTACAAAAGTAAGAAAACTCTCACCATCATAGAATCCTTTTGTTTTAAATCCTTCTCTTTTGAGATGATAACTTATAAGTTCTACAATATCGGATTCATCATCAACAATAAATATCATCTTCATAGAGATTTCCTGGCCTCTCCATATTTTCCAAAAGCATTAGCTACAACCCAGTATCTCTTTTAATATCTTCCCCGTATGGGAACGGGGATTTTGAGCTATTTCTTCCGGAGTGCCCACAGCTACCACTTCTCCTCCTTTCTCTCCTCCTTCAGGCCCTAAATCAATAATATAATCAGCTACTTTTATTACATCAGGATTATGCTCGATAACTAATACCGTATTCCCTTTATCTACTAATTTATTTAAGACTTTAAGAAGTTTCTCTATATCAGCAAAGTGAAGACCAGTAGTAGGTTCGTCCAGTATATAAAGAGTCTTCCCTGTTCCTTTTTTAGATAACTCCCGCGAAAGCTTTATTCTCTGCGCTTCTCCTCCTGATAAAGTAGTAGCCGGTTGGCCCAATTGAATATATCCTAAACCTACTCCATAGAGAGTCTCTAACTTTTGACGAATGGGAGAAATATTTCGGAAAAAATCGAGTGCTTCTTTTACCGTCATTTCTAATACTTCAGCTATGTTCTTTCCCTTATACTTTATTTGTAGAGTCTCCTTATTATATCGTTTACCTTTACAAGCATCGCAGGGAACATATACATCTGGAAGGAATTGCATTTCAATCTTAATCTGACCCTGCCCTTTACAAATTTGACACCTTCCTCTTCTCATATTAAAACTAAATCTACTTTCTGTATACCCTCTCATTCTTGATTCCTCTATTTTAGAAAAAAGTTCTCTTATCGGGGTAAAAAGACCGGTATAAGTAGCAGGATTAGAACGGGGAGTTCTTCCGATAGGAGACTGATCGATTACTACAACTTTATCGATATATTCAATTCCTCTTATTTCCTTATATTTCCCGGGTTTTTCTTTGCTTTTATAAAAATGTTGACTTAAAGCCCGGTAAAGTATCTCCTCAACTAAAGTGCTCTTACCAGAACCGGAAACACCAGTTACACAGACAAACATACCTAGAGGGATTTTAACATTAATATTTTTAAGATTATGTTCTCTTGCTCCTATAATTTCCAGATATTGATTATTTTTAGGAAGACGACGTCGGGGAGGAAGAGGAATCTTTAATTCTCCTTTTAAATATTTACCCGTTAAAGAAAGAGGAGAAGAAAGAAGCTTACTTAGAGAACCACTAACTACTACTTCTCCTCCATATTCTCCTGCTCCTGGTCCCAGATCGATTATATAATCTGCAGCTTCTATGGTAGATTTATCATGTTCTACCACCAGAACTGTGTTTCCCATATCTCTAAGATCTCTTAAAGTATTTAAAAGTTTTTGGGTATCTCTCGGATGTAAACCTACTGTGGGTTCGTCCAGAATATAAATTACCCCTACCAAACCTGAACCTATTTGAGTAGCCAGACGAATACGTTCGGCTTCTCCTCCCGAAAGAGTAGAGACTCTCCTCTCTAAGGTAAGATAATCTAATCCCACGCTCACCAGAAACCTTAATCTTTTTTTTATTTCTTTGAAAACTTCTCCGGCGATAAGTTCCTCCCGGGGAGTAAGCTTCAAATGGGAGAAAAACTCCTCGCTCTCTTTTACACTCATTTTTACCACATCAAAGATAGACTTACCTCTAATAGTTACCGCTAAACTTTCCTTACGCAGACGAGCTCCTTTGCATGCTGGACAAGGAGTTTCCCTTATATACTTAAATATCTCTTCCTTTACATACTCAGAGTCGCTATTCTTAAATCTTCTTTCCAGGTTAGGAATTACTCCTTCAAAAGGAGCCCAGTAAGAATAAAATTCTCCTCCTTTCCGTTCGATAAATTTAATTTCTTCAGAATTTGAGCCATAAAGAATAATTTCTTGAAACTTTTGGGGAAGTTTTTCAAAGGGGGTATCAAGAGAAAACTTATAATGTTCAGCTAAAGAAGAAAGTTGCCGGAAATAATATCGGGAAGCAGTTCTTGCCCACCGATAAAATCCCACTCCTTCTTCCCAAGGAGCAATAGCCCCCTCTCTTAAAGATTTACTTTTGTCAGGAACGACCAACTCCGGGTCTATTGTCTGCTGAGTTCCCAACCCATTACACACTGGACAGGCTCCATAAGGACTATTAAAGGAAAACATTCGAGGAGAGATTTCTTCATAACTAATTCCACATATTGGGCAGGCAAAGTGCCTGCTGAAGATATACTCTTTCTTTTCCCCTTCCATTTCCTGAATGACAAGAATTAAACCCTTGGATAATTCCCCGGCAATTTCTATAGAATCGGCTAATCTACTTTCTATACCTTTTTTTATCTTTATTCTATCTACTACTACTTCAATGGTATGCTTTTTATTCTTATCCAGAAAAATATCTTCTTCTAAAAGATAAATCTCTCCATCTACTCTCACCCTTAAATACCCCTGTCTTTTTATATCTTCTAAAAGATTTCTATATTCTCCTTTTCTTCCCCGGATTAAAGGAGAAAGAATCTGAATTGAAGAGCCTTCAGGCATCTTCATAATTTGACTTATAATATCTTCCACGGTTTGAGGCTGAATTTTTCTTCCACACTTATAACAATGGGGTTCTCCAATATGAGCAAAGAAGAGTCTCAGGTAATCATAAATCTCGGTAAGAGTAGCTACTGTAGAACGAGGATTACTGGAAGCTTTACGCTGTTCAATGGAAATAGCCGGTGACAACCCTTCAATATAGTCTACCTTGGGTTTGGACATTTGCTCTAAAAACTGGCGGGCATAACTGGAAAGAGATTCTACATAACGGCGTTGACCTTCTGCATAGAGAGTATCAAAAGCTAAAGAAGATTTTCCTGATCCACTCAACCCGGTAATTACCACTAGCTTATTTCGAGGAATCTCTAAGTCAATATTTTTAAGATTGTGCTCCTTAGCTCCCTTTATAATAATCTTATCTTGACTCATAAAGATATACTCTTTTTAGTTTATTAATTTTATTTTTTTCATTCCCATTGTCAAATTTTTCCCTTTTTAGACCGCTTGTATTATTTTGATTATAATGGTAAAATTAGTGTGAGAATAAAGATATTCTCAGGATAAACTCTAAATAAACAAAGAGAGGAGGATATTTATGTTAGCAGCGGTATTAGAGGGGGTAAGAAAGATAACTTTGAAAGATATTCCCAAGCCAGAGCCTGGATACGGGGAAGCATTGGTAAAAGTAAAAGCTTGTGGTATTTGCCAAACAGACTTTAAAGCATACACCGGAGAGAGAAAGAATTTTACTCCTCCTATAATTGTGGGACATGAGATATCTGGTATTATTGAGAAAACTGGTAAAGGAATTAAGGATTTCAAAGAGGGAGAGGAAGTAATAATTTCTCCAGCAATTTATTGCGGAAGATGTGAATATTGTAAGAAAGGATTAGAACATTATTGCAAAAATGGAGCCGTTATTGGTGGAGATGGATTTGAGAATGTAAGAGATGGGGGATTTGCAGAATATGTCCTGGCTCCTCAAAGTGTTTTATACAGAAAGCCAAAATCTATCTCTTTCCCAACAGCTGCTCTGGCTGAACCTTTAGCGGGCTCTTATAAAGGGATGATTGAGTACAGTCAACTTAAATTAGGTGAAGATGTCGTCATTATAGGGGCAGGATCAATGGGGCTTTTACTCGCTCAAATTGCTTCGGCAGGAGGAGCAGGGACACTTATCCTTATTGATATTGAAGACTACAAGTTAGAGTATGCTAAAAAGTGTGGAGCGACTCACTTCATTAATTCAAAGAAAGAAAACCCCAAAAAGAGAGTCTATGAAATAATTCCCCAAGGTCCTGACTTGATATTTGAATCTGCCGGAGTTTTAAGCGCGGCTTCTTTGGCTTTCGAGCTTTGCCGCAGAGGGAGTAGAGTTAATATGTTTGGGGTGACCACGCCGGGGACAATTCCTGTATCTCCCGCTCATATCCACTTTACAGAAATTAATATGAGTGCTTCTTTCTCCGTAACTCCAAAAGTGATGTTAAAGTCCATTAATCTAATGGAGAAGGGATTAGTAGACC
>JAGGVN010000093.1 GCA_021158005.1 Candidatus Aerophobota bacterium
AGGATTTAGAGGGAGGTCAAACTCTTTTCTTGTTTTTTGGTGAGCTTTTTCTATGAAATTTTTGATTTTTTTAAAATCTCTTCTTATACACTCAACACAAATACCCAGAGTAGAGGAAATAAGAGAAGATTCTCTTCCGCAGATAAAACATTTTACTCTTCTATTCACTAAGTTTTACCATCCGAACATAGAACGAGAGATATAAAGCATTATATTGGAGAGGATGCCCGCAGCTAAGTCATCCCCCATTATTCCCCATCCTCGGGGAAGTTTTTGTATTTTCTCTATTTTAAAGGGCTTTAAAATATCAAAGATTCTAAAGAAGATAAATCCAAGAAGAATAAATCGAAAAGAAAAAGGAATAAGAAACATAGTGATTAAAAAACCCGCTATTTCATCAATGACAATAGTCTGGTTATCTTTTCCCTCTAAGTAATTTTCACATTTACCAGAAATCCATACTCCTAATCCCCAGAAAATAGCCACAGCTACCGCATAACTTAAAGGAAAAGGGAAAATTTTTATAAAGACCAGATAAATAACTACCCCTAATAAAGTTCCTGCTGTCCCCGGGAAAATGGGAGTATATCCTGTTCCCAGTCCTGTAGCTAAAATAGTAATAAGCTTTTTCATAAAGATATCTCCAGTCATTATAAGCTAAACTCTGGTGGAATGGAAGAGTTAGCCAGGTAATCTTGTTCTGAATTTATTATCTTAGAATTTTATTATGTCAAATGTTGAAACCTGACGGCGTATTGAACTGCAGAGATGATGGATAGTATGACGGCGATGCCCATCAGGAGAAGAGTGATTATCTCTACATTCTCAAAAGGTACGCCCCTTCCTTCACTTATAAGAGCAAGAAATATAAAAAATATGACTACATATTCAGATACTGTCTTTGTCTTGGCTAATTTGCTGGCAGAAATTATCTCCTTTTTTGTAGCTGCCTCTACCCGGAGACCCATCACTAAAAAATCTCTCGCTATCAGGATTATAACCATCCAGAAAGGAACAAGATGAAGCTGGATAAAAGAGATAAAAGCACTATAGACTAAGATCTTATCTACTATGGGGTCCATTATCTTACCCATAGGGGTTACCTCCTTCCTCCTGCGGGCAAAGTATCCATCTAAAAAGTCCCCAAAAGAAACAAATGAGAAGATTAGAAGAGAAAAAATTTCCCCTTTTAGACCCCCTATAAACAAAAATAAAATAAAAAAAGGGGAAATAATTAGTCTACCCCAGGTAATCTTATTAGCTAAAGTCATTTACTTTCCTTTTATAAGTACTTCTCGGGCTTTACTTCCTCTTGGAGGGCCCACTACTCCTTCTCTTTCTAACTGGTCCATAATCCTTCCTGCTCGATTGTAACCTATGGAAAGTCGACGCTGAAGTAAAGAAGTAGAAGCTTTTCCTAATTGTATCACTAATTCTTTAGCTTCTTCATATAGCTCATCTTTTTCTCCTTTAGCTTCTGACTCTTTTTCTCTCTCTTCTTCTTCTTTGGTAATATCTTCCAGATATTCAGGTTCTCCTTGCTCTCTCAGAAAATTTACTACTCTTTTTACTTCTCCCGGAGAGATATAACTTCCCTGAACTCGGAAGGGGCTGGAAGCTTCTACAGGAGAATAAAGCATATCTCCTTGTCCTACTAATTTTTCTGCTCCTGTAGTGTCTAAAATAGTTCGAGAATCTACCTGAGAAGCTACCGCAAAAGAAATCCGTGAAGGAAAATTTGCCTTAATTAATCCCGTGATTACATCTACTGAAGGGCGCTGTGTAGCTACTATAAGATGAATTCCCGTGGCTCTACCCAGTTGAGCTATTCGGCAGATAGTTCTCTCCAGTCTTGCTCCTGCCAGCATCATAAGATCCGCTAATTCATCTATGACTATCACCAGGTAAGGAATTGGGGATTCTCCTCCCTTTTTCATTTCTTTATTAAACGTCTGGATATTACGAACCCCCATTTCATTAAATTTTTTGTATCTTTTCTTCATCTCCCGCACAGCCCATTCCAGGGCTAAATTTGCATCTTTTACCTCTTTTATAGTAGGGAAAATAAGATGAGGAATACCTATATAATCGACTAACTCTACAGTTTTGGGGTCAATTAAAAGAAATTTCACTTTTTGAGGAGAAGATTTATATAAGATGCTTACGATTATAGAGTTTATGCACACGCTTTTCCCCGAACCTGTAGAACCTCCTATCAGTAAATGCGGTAAAGACTCTAAGTTAACCCAAACCGTTTCTCCAGCTATATCTTTTCCTAAGGGAAAGATAAGGTCAGCTTTCGATTTCTTAAACACATCTTTTGCCAGGAGTTCTCGCAAATAAACAAAATTTACTTTCTTTTTAGGAACTTCAACTCCTACCAGAGACTTCCCGGAAACAGGAACTTCGATACGTATTCCCGGCACAGCCAAGGAAAGGGCAAGGTCATTAGAGAGACTGGTAATTTTGCTTACTTTTGTGCCCGGGGCTAATTTTATTTCGTAGCGCACTACTGCCGGACCTTCCTTGACTTCGGCAATTTCTATATCCACTCCAAAATCTTTTAGAGTCTGTTTTAATTTATTTCCGGCAATCTTGACCTCATCCTCTGTTTTTCTCTGAGAAGGAGGAAGATTTAGTAGAGAGAGAGAAGGGAAGGTATAAAAAGACTCTGCCGCAGGAAGAGTAGTTTTTTCCTCTAAGGATTCTTTTTCTTCTTCCTTATGTAGAGAGGGAGGAAGACTCTTTTTAATACCAAGCTCTTTTTTTATCCTCCTTTTAGCCAGGAAGGGAGAAAGGTCTACCGTTAAAAGAAGGGAGATGATAAATAAGCCGGTTAAGAGGAGAGGGGTTCCTACTCTCCCAAAGAGAGAAAGAAATCCGTGGGAAAAATAGAGCCCTAAGACTCCTCCGCCTTCTCTAAAGGAGGAAATATCCAGGCCCAAAAGATAAAGAGAACTGCAAAACGCAATGATGAAGATAAGGAACCCTAAGCTTCTGGGGAAAAAACTCTTAATTTTTTCTTCTTTAATCTTTTTTATTCCTATCCAGAAAAGAAAGAAGGGAAGAAGAAAAGCTCCTATACCCAAAACAAGATATAGATAAGTAGCCAGAAAAGTCCCCGCTCTTCCTATATAATTGTGAGGATGAATTTGTGGAGGATAGGTATAAAATGAAGATCGGGAAGGGTCATAAAAAATAAGGCTAATTAAGATGAGGAGTCCTGCCATTATGAAAAGGATTGACCAGATTATTCTCTTTATTTTTTCCTCGGACATAGCGCTCATTCTGTTACTTTTATTTTAAAAGTATCTTTTAATTGCCTCAAAGCAAATTTGTGTTCTCTTTCAGAAATAGTGGCCACACTATCAGCATAAATTGTTACTTCATACCCTCTTACTGAGGCATCGACAGCCGTAAAGAAGACACAAATATTAGTAAGGATTCCCACTATATATATTTTTTTAATTTCTAATTCTCTTAATAATAAATCAAGGTCTGTGCCAAAGAAACCAGAGTATCTTCTTTTTTTCACTACGAGATCTTCTCGGCCCGGTTTAAGCTCTTCGATTATTTCTGCTCCGCGAGTTCCCAAAATAGCATGCGGAGGCCAATTTTGGAACTCTTTATCATTTTTTTGATGAGCATCGCAAACATAAATTACTTTAATTTGTTTTTTTCTTGCTTCTTCAATTCTTTTCTTTATTTGAGGAATAATCTTACGCGCTGAGGGAACTTCCAAAACCGCTCCCTTTTCTACAAAATCATTAAGCATATCAATTACTAATAAAGCTTCTTTTCCCATTTTTTTCTTTTATATTATCATATTATTGAGACTTTGCCAATCCCCAGTAATTATCCTGTCAATAAATAAATAGAGGAATTCGGAAAATGGAGAGAAGAAGGTAGAATAAAGTGAAACCATCTTGAGGAAATTATTGCTGAGCTTTCTAAGTTTGTCAAGACAAAATCTATATGGGAAAGATGAGATATAAATAAGTAAAAGCACAAGTTTTTTGAAAAGGATGTGTTTATAATATAATAAATAGAATCAAATAAAAAATGCGCAGAATACGAGTAGCGTTAAAGTTTATCTCCGAAATAATAAGAAGGAGAAAAATTTTAGAGAAACTAAACTAAGACTGCTAAAAAACTTTTCACAAAACTGAATTAAAATAAAGGAGGGAATTGAAATGAAGTGGGCAAAAGGTTTATCGATGATAGTGATAGGGATTTTTTTAACTGTGGTTATCCTTCCAGTATGGGCTAAGGAGGGGACGCAGAGAGAAAGTGGAAAAACAGAGGAAGAACAAAGAATTTTAACTCTTGAGGAAGTTTTAAAGAAATGTACCGAGAATAATCTGGAAATTAAAAAAGCTTCACTTAATTTTAACAATGCTAAAATTAGTTATCAAAGAGGATTATCCAGTTATCTTCAGACAGGCTCAAAGATTGACCAGGAACAAACCGAATTAAGTTGGGAACGAGCTCGGTGGACCTTCGAAAGAACTAAGAGTCAAATTCGGTTAGGAGTTATCTCTGACTACATTAATTTAAAAGATTTAAAGGCTAAACTTCCCTTGAAAAAAGAAAATGTGGCCCTGGCTCAGAGGAACCTTAAGAGAGTGAAAGAAAAGGTAAAAGCAGGAATTGCTGGGAAAATAACCGCGTTAGGAGCAGAAATAAATTTACAAAGTGCCCAGCAGGAATTAAATCAGATCCAAAGGGATCTGGAGGCGGCAAACAAAAGTTTTGCTTACTCTACGGGAATTGAGAATTCTCTCCAGTATGATTTTGTTACCGGTTTTGAATTTAAAGATTCGTTAGCTACAAAGTCTCTTGATGAATATATTCAAGAAGCTCTTAGTAAGAGGAAGGAGATAAAATTTGCGCAAAAAGAGATAGAAATAGCCAATTTAACTGTAGAAAAATTAAAAATGGAAAATGCTTCTTCTTTAGATATAGATAAGGCAAAGAATGATTTGAAATTAGCACAAATAGCTCTTGAAAAACAAGAAGAAGATATAAAAGAGGATGTCCAGAATAAGTATTACAATTTAAAAACAGTAGAGGAACAAATTTCTCTTCAAGTGATTCAATTAGAAAAGTCAAAAGAAGAATTGGAAAATGCTCGCCAGCAGTTTCAAATGGGGATGATTATTAAAGATGATCTTACCTTAAAGGAAATAAGTTATCGAGAAAGAAAACTTAATTATGAGAAGAGTCTGGGAAACTATTTTGTGGCTTATCAAAATCTTCTTTTAGCCATCGGTGAAAGTTTAAATTTTGAGGGTATAAATGAAAATTAAGGGAAAGAAACATTTTCTCCTTTCTCTTTTTCTGATAATATTTGTTTCTCTACCTGTCCTGGCAGAGACTCCATTGACTTTAAATGAAGCCTTGAATAATGCTCTCCAGAAAAACCCCAAAATTCTTCAATTTGCCAATGCTTTGAGCACAGCTGAATTTAATCTTCAACGGGCAAAAAATTTTTACGCTCCTCAGATTAATGTAATGATAACTCCTTTTGGGACCGATTATTTTCCGCAGAGTGATATCTTAAGCTCTCAAGGAGATGTAGAAGCAGGAATGACGGTAAGATTTCCTGTAGGGACTCAGTTAAATGTTAATTATCAGGGAGGATATGATTATGAGAAAGGACGATATAATGATAGCTATAGCGCTCAAATTAGTTATCCTCTTTTTAAAGATCCGAAATTAACTGTGGAAGCTCTCAATATTCATAATGCTCAAGTTTCTTTAGAAAAGGCCAAGCTTAATTTGAATCAGGCGATAAAGGAAGTGAAAATAAATACTATTAATAACTTTCTTTCTCTTTTAGAATCTAAAGATTCCTTAAAGTGTCTTGAAGAAAGAATAAAATTAAACAAAGAGGAACTTCAAAAAATTCGGGAGAAGAAAGAAGAAAACTTAAGCGGGGAATTAAGTCTCCTCGCAATAGAAATTAGCTTGGTAGAAAATGAAAGAGCTTTACAAAATCTACAGAATAAGTTTTGTTTGGATAAAATGAAGTTTTTACATTTTCTTGATCTTACAAATGAGGATATTTCTCTGGTAGTTCCCGTGATTAAAGAAGAGAATTTGAGAGAAAAAGTTCAAAAAATACTCAAGGAAACAATTTCCCGGGAGATTATTATGGCTGGGGATGAGGTTAAAAAGGCTATGGAGGAAGTGAAAAAAAAAGATTTAGAGCTAAAAAAATCTCAGGAGAATCTATACCCGGATTTATCTTTGAGGATAGCATATAACTCAGAAGGAGGACTTTCCGGGAAGGAAGAAAAATGGAAGTTGAGTTTAATACTCAACTGGACTCTCTTTGATGGTGGGACAATGAAACTTGAAGAGAAAATAGCTCAAAATTCCTTAAAAGATGCTCAAAGGGAATTAGAGGAAGTTATAAAATCACGAGAAGAGAGTATTCTTTCTATGAAAAATAACTTAAGGGATGCTCTTAATCAGGTTGAGATTTACGAATTGAAGCGAAAGAAAATAGAGCTCGAAGAAGAATTAATGAAGGAGCAATTTAATTTAGGCATAAAAACAGAGAAAGAGCTTAAAGATTTTAAAATAACCAGAATGGAATTTGAAAGAGATTACCGCGGAGCAATTTATAATCTTCTAATCTCTTATCTTCAATATAGAAAGATTTTGGGGTTAGAATTAAATATTGATGAGGTGATTGCTAAATGAAAAAAACGAAGAAAATTGTTATCTGGATGGGAGTAGCTATAGCAATTGCTACGGGAGTTTTTTATGGATACCAGAGGTTCTTTTCTTCCTCTCCAGAACCAAGTGAGACTACTCGCCTTTCTTCTCTGCAAATGAGAAAAACAGATAATTTAGGAACAGTGAAAGTAAAGAGAGGAGATATTGTGGTAACCATTTCTTCTTTTGGTCATGTGAGAGCCAATAGAGAAGTTACATTACGATTTAGGACCAGTGGGATTGTTAAGAAAATTGAAGTAAAAGAGGGAGAAAGAGTTAAAAAAGGCCAGGTTTTAGCTATGTTAGATTCTCCTTCGCAACAAGCTCAACTTCTCCAGGCGAAAAATAATTATGAAGAGGCTAAATTAGAAGGAATAAAAAGTAAAATAGAAGAGAAAAGGTTAAGTTATGAAGCTGCTTATGAGGATTATGAGAAAACACTTATTAAGGCTCCTTGTGATGGAGAAATCACCGATATTGCTGTTTATGAGGGAGATTCTGTAAGTTCTTCTACTCCTATTATTTCTTTAATTAATCGGGATAAGATGTATGTAGATGTGGATGTAGATGAAGTGGATATAAGAAAGGTTGCTCCTGGCCAGGAGGCATTAGTTAAATTCGATGCTTATCCCGGATTAACTCTTCCCGCAGAAGTGAGCAAAATTTCTCCTACAGCTAAATCTCAGGGAGCAGTTACTGTAGTTAAGGTAACCTTAGAACTTAAGGAATTTGATGAGCGCATTAAACCCGGTTTTTCTACAGAAGCAGAGATTATGGTTGGTAAAGCAGAAAATGTCTTAATAATTCCTATTGAAGCGGTAGTTGAAAGACAGAATAGGAGTTTTGTTACCGTAATTACCGAGGATAAACCACAAGTTAGGCCTATAATGACGGGGATAAGTAATGGGGAATATGTGCAGGTACTCTCTGGTTTAAAGGAAGGAGAGGAGATTGTAGCTAATAATTATAAGTTAATGGAGCAGTTTCAAAAAATGGCTGAAGTAAAAGGTATGGGTGCAATTAGAGAAATGCAAATGATGCGAAGAATACAAAGGCCACCAGCGGGTGCGGGTAAAGTAGAATATTATAAAGTAAAATATAAATAATATGGTAGAATAAAATGAAGAGGCCCTTATTTGATCTTAAGAATGTAAAAAAAGTCTATAAAATGGGTGATGTAGAGGTTCCGGCTCTTAGAGGGATAAATTTAACAATTGAAAAAGGAGAATTTGTGGCTATTATTGGACACTCAGGCTCTGGTAAATCAACTTTGTTGAGTATTATGGGATGTTTGGATAAACCTACCGAGGGAAAATTTTTCCTGGACGGGGAGGATGTCTTGAAGGTTTCAGATAATAGATTAGCTATTATTAGAAATCAAAAGATTGGATTTGTCTTCCAGCAATTTAATCTTTTGCCGCGAATGACTGCTCTGGAGAATGTAGAAGCTCCCTGTATTTATGCAGGAATAAAACGAAGTGAGCGCATTAAAAGAGCAAAAGAGTTATTAGAGAGAGTAGGATTAGAGAAAGAAAGATTTTACCATTATTCCAACCAATTATCAGGAGGACAAAGGCAAAAAGTAGCCATTGCCCGGGCTCTGATGAATAATCCTGATATTATCCTCGCTGATGAGCCTACAGGAAGTTTAGATACTCATAGCGGCGATGAGCTTATGAAGATATTTGTGCAGTTAAACGAAGAGAAGAGGGCAATTATTCTGGTAACTCATGAGAAGTATATAGCTGATTTCGCCCGCCGAATTATTCATCTAAGGGATGGTCTTATAGAGGGTCAAAATGGTGCTTGAACTAATTAAGGTGGCCTTTAGGAGCTTAAAAGCAAATAAACTACGTTTTATTCTTTCAATGCTGGGGATAATCATTGGAGTAGCGGCCGTAATTGCTATTATTTCTATTGGTCAAGGAGCTAGCCAGAAAATTACTGAGCAAATTTCGGCGCTTGGTTCTGAGCTTATTACTATCTTTCCTGGATTTAAAGGAGGCACCAGAGGAAAGATATCCACTCAAGTAACCAATATTTTTTCCTTAGAATTGGCAGAAGATTTAAAACGGCTCTCCCCCGATGTTAAGAATGTAACTGCGGTTATTCAAGGAGGAGCTTATTTAAAATATAAAGAAAATAATATGATGGCTAATGTAGTGGCTATTACTCCCGAATTTAGTGAAATATTAAATGTTTCCACCCAGGAGGGAAGGTTTATTACCAATCAGGATTTAGATGAATATAGGAAAGTAGTCGTTTTAGGCCAGGAAGTAGTTAATGAGTTATTTTCGGGAGAAGACCCCTTAGGGAAAAGAATAGTTGTTCAGTATGGAAATCGCAAATTTATGTTTGAGGTAATTGGTGTTTTAGAAAAAAAAGGACAAATGATGTTTTTTAATTTTGATAATCAGATATATATTCCGGTAACTACGGTAATGAAACGACTTACAGGAGCGCATTATGTTAGTCAATATTATGCCAAGGCACGGGAAGGAAAAGCAGAGGAGGCCATTAAACAGATTGAATTTATTTTAACTAAAAGATTGAAAGACGAAAATCTATTTAAAGTGTTTGCTCAACAACAAGTTATTAAAGCCGTGGGACAGGCAACTTCAACAATGGTAATTATGCTGGCGGGGATAGCCGGTATCTCTTTATTAGTAGGAGGTATCGGTATAATGAATATTATGTTAGTCTCGGTAGTAGAAAGAACCAGAGAAATAGGGATTAGAAAAGCTCTGGGAGCGAAAAGAAGAGATATTTTAATTCAGTTTTTAGTAGAAGCTCTGATAATAAGTTTTGTTGGAGGAGTGATAGGATTGTTAGCTGGCTGGATAATTTCAGCAGTGGTAGCCCATCTTAATAATTGGCCAGTTGTTTTGTCTCCTTCTTCTATTATTCTTGCTGTAGGTTTTTCTATGGGTGTTGGGCTTGTTTTTGGTCTCTATCCAGCAAGAAAAGCAGCTCGTTTAGACCCTGTTGAAGCTTTGCGCTATGAATAAAAATTTGAGCAAGTTTTTAAGAAGAGTGGAGGTAATGTTTTTGTTTTTCTCCGAGTAATTCATAGATAACTTCTGCCCAGAGCTGGGCGCAGAAGAGGAGATTATCTATCTTGACATATTCATTAGCCTGGTGAGCCATATTTTCTTCGGCCGGAGAATGGGAGAGGCTGCTAATTCCCCGAAAATATAAATTTTTGGCTACAGTAATGCCTCCGGCTGTCCCAAAGTCCATTTTTATTTTTATCCTTTCTCCCGCTTTACGAAAAGCACTTATTAGAGGGTCATCCTCTTTTAAGAGATGAGGGTAATTAAAGCTAATTACCCTCATCTCTACTTCCGCTCCTGATTTTTTTATTAATTCTTGTAATTGCTTAAGGAGATTCTCTTTACTCATCCCCAGGGGATATCTTATGTCTAAAATGGTTTCACATCTATCAGGAACTATATTAGGAGCCTCTCCTCCTTTAATCTCTCCTAAATTTAAGGTAGGCTCATCAAAAGCAGGGTGATATTCTCCTTTAAATTTAAATCTTTTAAGGAAAGGGAGAAAATCTATCATTTTATAGATAGCATTTTCCCCCTGCCGGGGGGTAGAACCATGAGCAGACTTACCCTGGGTAGAAAAACATACTTGAAGCAACCCCTTTTCCCCAATGATTGCTTTTTTTATCCCTCCGGAATCGGGGATGAGACAAAAAGAGGGGGAAAATCCTCTCTCCAGGAGATATTCTACCCCCATTTTTGAACCTCTTTCTTCATCAGCCACTGCTCCTAAGATAATGCTCCCTTTAAAAGGTAATCCTGATTTTAAGATAGCTTTTATTCCCGCCCAGCCAGCAGCGTAAGGACCTTTATTATCTATTGCTCCCCGGCCGTATATTTTCCCTTCTTTGACCCTGGGAGAAAAAGGGTCATTTAGCCATCCGTTTCCTGGAGGAACCACATCCATATGAGCAAGAATAGCTATTGAGGGTTTTCCTTCTCCTATATATCCCAGAATATTGGGACGGGTCTTATCCTTTTCTATAATTTCAATTTTAGCTCCAATTTCTTTTAAGCTTGAGATAACTATATCCTTTGTTAAATATTCGCTTCCCGGAGGATTGACTGTCCTTTTCTTAATGAGTTCGCAGGCAAGCTCAATCATTCCTTCTTTATCGAGGTATTTAGAAAAATCTTTTCTCATTTTATCTTTCTCCTTTGTAATTATAGTAAACTACAGGTTTTCTCTATACTTTTTATCTTTGGTAAGGCATTAAATACTCCATAATCTTATAAGTAATTTCTTCCTCATTAATACTAATTCCGTAAGTTTCTTGAAAGTAAAGATTTTTAAGAGATTCTTTAATCTTTTCTACAAGTATTTCTGGATTTTTACTTATTTCCTTGCCTATATAATTCTTTATCTCTTCTTCAGGAAGGAGCTTTAACGAAGGATTTTTCTCTGATTCCTTCTGGAAATATTCATATAAGATACTATCACTAACTTTGCTAAGGGTTGATTGCATCTGGTAGATAAGCACATCTTCTCTATTTTTTCCCTCTAAGTTTTTTATATCTCTTTCTAATTCCTCGGCTAATCTTTGATTGGCTTCTTTGACTTCTCTCCAGTAGGTGAGAAATTCCTTATTATTTCCTTTCTCCTCCACTTCTTTTAGTAACTTTCCTATTTCTTCAGCATTATCCCTCGCTTCTTTTACTCTTTCTTTAAGCTCTTCTATTAATTTAATTGCGTTTAGATTCTTAACCCACTTATCAAGATTGGTTATCTGGTAAGGGATATTAAAGATTAAAAAGAAAGAACCCTTTTTATCTTTATAGAAAAATAGAGATGTTCTTATCCATTTCTGGGTGAGTTCTATCTCCTCATAATTACTAAATCCTAAGGGGAGCGTCCAGAATATTTTGTATTTATCGGTCTTATTAATTATAGTCTTTTCCTCAGTCTTCAAAGATATTAGACCATCCTCGTAGACTATTCTTTTTTCCGTTATTATAGCTCCTTTTCCCTTATCTAAAGAGTGTATCCCTGTGGCTAAATATAATCCTCCTATTATTATGTTAACAATTAAGGCATCAGCTAAGATTCTTCCAAATGATGTCCATCCCGATTTTTTCATTTTTTTTCACGCTTTTTCCTCTCCTCTTCCCTTAATTTTCTAATTTCATCGTAGCGAATACCTATAGGTTCTTCTCCAATTTCTACTTTAATTTGGGAGATCCTTACCCCAAAGTTTTCCTCCAGATATGCTTTCTCTAAGGTTTCAGAAAAATCCTTAGCTAAACTTGCCGGATCTTCTTTATTCTTTATTACTTTAATAAAATCCTCAACAAATTGATTATAAAGCCCTGAAGAATAGCGAGTAATTTCAGAAGCAGCCTGATAGCTAGTTCTTATCTCATCTCTGTATTCTTCTAAGAGAAAAGGAGTTTTTTCTTTTAATAGTTTCTGAAAAGTAGGAAGGGAAACAGCCAGTTCCGGTTTATTCCTTAGTTTTTGATAGAAGTAGTGTCCGTAAAAAAGTTCAGCAATAACTCTTTCTAAATACTCCTTCCCTCTTCCATGAGCATCAATAGTGAGCCACTCATCCACTCTTTCGGGATTAATATGGTAGGTAAAATTTATCTTTAAAAATAGCATTTCCCTCTCATTCTCTTTACCGGTAATCTCGCTCTTTTCTACTCCGTATACTTTTGCCAGAGCCTTTTCACCTTTTTTTAAGTTAATCTTGTGGTAATTCCCCAGTTGGGGAAGGTAAAATTCAGGAATTACTGCAAAGAATGGTCTTGCCGAGAGAACAGTTCGTGGAAAGCGAAGAGAAGGGGTAACCAGTGCCCAATGCCAGCTTTTACCACCTCCACTCTTTACTATCTTTGTCTTATCGGCCACAAATCTTTGAGCGTAACTAAACTCTTTTCGGGTAACAATCGCTATCTCATCTTCATTAAGGGAATATACTCCCGGGAGAAAAAAGCTTAGGAGCAAAATTAAAAGAGCAATAGTTTTAAAGGGGTATTTTCTCATCTTTTTTTCTTTCAGATACTTTCTTGCTTTACTTGCCGGGAAGAGAGAGCGCTCTAACTTCTTTTTTAAAAGAAATATTTTGTTAATTAAAGAGGTGTAAAACCTTCCTATCTCGTTAAGTTCTAAATATTTAGCCTTTTGAGAGAGAATCATTAAATCATTTTTTATTTTCTTACAGACTATAAGTTTCTCTTTTTTATTCTTTCCGCTAAGAAGCTTTAACTTTTCTTTTTCAATTTCTTTCAAAATAGATTCGGTTCCGGTAAAGAATTCTCTCAGAGTCTCATCCTCGACAACAGGGCATTCTTTAAATTTAAGAAGAACTTCTCTTCTTTTTGCTAAGTCTTTACCTTCTCTCCTTCTCATTAGAAATCCTCTGATTCCAAAGAAGAGAGGAAGAATAAGGACCAGGATTATCGCTGGCAGATTTTCGGGATTTACTCCAAAAGCAGAGACAAAAGGATAACTGATTAGAGCTCCCAGTTTTGAGGCATAGGGTGTAATTAAATAAGTAATAGCTATTCCCAGAGAAAGAGAGAGGTATCCTGTTCCTCTGATCCTTGCGGTTTTATATTCTATCTCTTGAGCTATTGTTTTTTCAAAATTTTTTACCCTTTCCTTATCCTCTTTCTCTTTTTTATCCACATATAAAACTCTTCTAATTTCCCTGAAGGCTCTTATCCCGGGGTATCCACTCCCTTCCTGGAGAAGAGTATGAAGATGTTCCCGGTTACAAAAGATTATCTCTCTTCCCTTCAAAGGGTCTCTCACCTTATAGTAAATTATCCTTTCTCTACTTTTCATTTTTTTCTGACTTTGAAGAAAGTTATCCATAATCCTTTTTAAAGAGTTTATTCCGGGGAAGCCTTAGAAGACCTTCTTTAATCTCCTCCTTTTAGTTAAAGGGAGAGAGATTTATTCTACAGTATTTATGATTAATCCTTCGGCAAAAGCTAAATCCTCTCCTACTCTTTCGGTAATTCCTCCATCTTCGTTTCCGTGGGCAAATGTCTCCGTAGTAAAGGCATAAGTCCCCAGTTCTTCAAACATCCACCTTGAGCAAACCTTAATATCAGCCTCTCTGAGGGGGAATCCTTCTACAAATCTTGCATAATCAATAGGAATTTCTCGGGGATTATTATCATCGCGTAAGCTACCTATCCAGGGAAAGAAATTCAACCAGAAGGGATTAAAATTAAAATTCTGTGAATAGTAATTTCGTTCAAGAATAGCTGGGTATTTAACCGGATATATCTTAAATCCTTTCTTTTTCACATGTTCCATAATTTTCTTTCCCAGTTGAAAGTAGGGGTTATCTTTCAAATAATTCTGAGGTTGAATCTTTCTTCTGAAAGGAAGAAAATCATACAAAGAGTAGAGGACTTTCCAGAAGGGATTCCGGGGAATTTTACACTTTAAAAGTCTTCTTAGGTCTTCCTCTTCCAGGTGAAACTCCTCAATAGACATTATTCCGGCATTTCCAAAGACGAGAAAAGGAAAGATTCCGTGAAAAGTTTCATGGAAGTCAACCGCATAAGTGGGCTTAACTTCTCTTATATAGTTTTTTAGAGCTTCAATTCTCGGGGAAGATTTTTTCCCCCAGGTTCCATTAACATCTTCCCACCACTCCTCTAATTTGCTTTGAGGAGGATAATGTTGTTCTTCACCGGTTCTGGTAACGAACATTTTTGTTTCTGTATCAAAACCTTCCGGGTCATCAGCTAAAATTATAGAAATAAAAGTATCTTCTAAAGCCAGCTTATTTTGGGCAAAGCTTTTAATTAATAAGTAAAGAGCTTTAGGAGAAGCACTCTCGGGACCGTGGCAACCTCCTTTGAATAAGAATTTTTTAGGAGCTTCTTTACTCCCTTTTTCGAATATCCATATTCTCTGAGAATCTTCCCTTGTCAAGAAGTCTTCTTCCTTATTATCTACTCTCTTTAAAGTTTTTATAGAGAAATCTCCTTCTTTAGCTACTTCTAAGCTTCTGGAGACTAAATCAGAGTATCTTTTAATTTCGTAAAGGTCCCGGGCATCTATTAAAGAATAATTGACTATTTCTCTCATTTTTCCGGAAGTTCAATCTTTTTTGGTTCTTTAAATTTCCATTCATGCATTATCTGCAGGGGTTCATAATAATTTTTTAATTGAGGAAGTCCTAATTTTTCACAGGAATGATAGGCTTTACGATACGCTTTTATTCTGTCAGGTTCACTTCTAATTATCTCTTCCAGTTTCTTCAAACGATAATCATAATTTTGCTCTACCGTATATAAATCCTCAATAGCATGTTCTAATCCACTTATTACTCTATTTACATATCGAGAAAAACCCTCACTGATTCTTACTGTAGAGTTTGGCCTAAAGTATAAAATATAAGCTCCTACAGCGGTAGCTCCGGTTATGTTATATCCGGAAGAGATAAAAAAGGAGCTACCAAAGATTATTCTTACCCAGATAGAGAAAGAATAAGCTTCCATAAGATACCTCATTATCTGTTTTGAATAATCTGCATATTGAGTAGTTTGAGCAAAAACTGTATCATGAAGACCTTCCTTTATCTTTTTCTTTAGTTTTCCCTCTTCACTAAATTTCGAGACAGCCAATTTAAGATAAGCTTTATCTTTCCTTACCTCATGCAAATACCATTCTTTATCTAAGGGGAGATGAAGAGGAGGAAGCCGAGGAATTACCGGAGGAAAGATATAATTGGAGAAAGGAGAAGGAGGTATATACATAGTATAACCCTCTTTTAAAGGAATTTGATAAGCTTTTAAAGCTGTTCCTTCTTTGTGA
>JAGGVN010000091.1 GCA_021158005.1 Candidatus Aerophobota bacterium
GTGGAAATGGAAGGTGAGGAGATAGGTCTGTATATTGCATCCTCTGATGTTTCAGCAAGTTGCGCTTTTAAATTTGATGAGTGGGAAAGGTTTGTCAAAGAGATAAATAAAGCTAATGAAAAGTTAAAGAAGCTTCATTAATTCATTACCTACCTTATGAATGCCAAGCCCTTCAAAGTAGCTTTTTATCCCTGCATCCTCAAGTGAGGCAATCTGCCATACAAGACTATCAAGATGAATCATGGTAAGAGAGGGATAGCACTCTCTTAAAGATGTAAGAATTTCACTCCATAACTGTCTTATCGCTTTGGCATCGGAGGAAAATAAAATACCCACCCTCTCTGTAAACCTTGCAACCCGGCTGTCAACAGGAATTGGAATTTTTGTGAAATCAAAGTTATATTCTCCTGCCATCATTAAACTCATTCCAAGGCACTTCATTGCGAAGCTTATTGTTTTATCCTGTGGTCTTTGTCTCATAATCTGTGCAAGATTTATCCAAATATCTGGAAATTCTTTTGCTACAATAGAAGGGGTGCTCTCCCACAGTTTGCGAGGAAGTAGACTTTGAAAAAATCTATCAAGGCGGTTTAATTTCACATTCCACAGTCTTTCCTGTCTGTAAAAAGGCTCAAGTAAATTGTAAAGTTCCTCTGGACTTTGAGGTGGCGGAGAGTTTTTTAAAAGTCTGCTAATTTCGGACCAGTACACCTTTTCTGCCTTTCCTTTGAGCTGATAATCATTTAAACCTGCTACAACCATCAGCACCGAAAAGGGACCAAAACCATAAATAGGTAAAAAAGACTCCATATTCACCCACTCAGGTTCCTGCCTCACAATCTTTTCCCAAACACCCCAGGGAATTTCAGTAAGAATCTCAACAAGTCTTTTTTTATTTTCCTTCACATCCTCTTTTCTCTCATAAATATAAGCTTTTTTAACTTCTACCTTTCTGGAGGAAAAAGGCATTTTGTAAGATCTTTTGCTGGCTCCTACCTTTTCTGCTCTCAGCTTCAAATTCATAGAAATTACAAGGCGAAATTTTGCATCTTTAAATTCAGGAAGAAGTGCATTTTTAAGAATAACATTGCCAAGGGACCTTGCATGAGCCATTTCTGATCTTTCAATCCCACTTTGAGAAAGAATAACATCGCCATACCAGCTTTGCCTTTTTCCAAAATCTTTTAGGTCGGATACATCAATTTGTCTACTTACACCTTTTTCATACGCCTCTTCCAAGAGATTTTTTATCTCACCCAATCTTTTTTGCCAGTAAAGGTCGTACTTACTTGGCACTATCTTCCCCCCTTTCCTCGGAACATCTTAAAATATAAGGCAATCCCCGTCAAGAGCCTTTAAAAACCTCAGAAAAACAGGTATTCTTTAAAAAGTTAAAAGAGACTATGATTAAAAAGTGTGGACTTGACATTAAAAAGAAAATATGTTATAAATTTAAGTGTAACGTTTTCCAAAATTGATTTTATTTATACAGTAGGGTTCATCTATGCAAAAAGTAACAATCATTGACGTGGCTAAGAAAGCAGGAGTCTCTCCTACCACAGTATCCAGGGTCCTAAATGATAACACTGAAAAACATATGCGAGAGGAGACAAAACAAAGGGTTTTGAAAGTCATTAGAGAGTTGGATTATACACCGGATAAGTATGCTCAGTTTATGAAAAAGCAAAAAAGCGGGGTAATCGGCGTGTTAGTTCCTGATATTTCTAACCAGTTTTTTTCACTTATGGTAAGAGGTGTGGAAAATGTATGCTATAAGAATGGCTATTCGGTCATAATTTGTGATACGAAGAATTCCTTAGAAAGGGAGAATAACTACATAGACATTGTCTTAAAAGAAAGAGTTGAAGGAATAGTCTTAACTTCTTCTAGTGCTCACAATGAGCAAATAAAAAAAGCCATCAAAAAAAGAATCCCTGTAATCTTGGCTGATCGCAGATTGAGGAATGTAGACCTTCCTTATGTAGGTTCAGATGGATTCAAAGATGGTTATAAAATGACCCAGTATCTGATTGATCTTGGATATAAGAAGATTGGTTTTATCAAAGGGCCATCTGAGGTAGCAACAGCTTTGGAGCGGTTTAAAGGCTATGTTAGAGCGATGAATAAGAATGGATTAGAAATAGGAGAGAGTTACATCAGGCAGGGAGATTATACGTTTGAAGGTGGCTATTGGGCCGCAAAAGAGATGCTGACTTCTTGTGGCAGGCTTCCTCAGGCAATAATTGCTGCAAATGACCTTATGGCAATAGGAATCATAAGAGCTTTTGAGGAGAGAGGATTGAAAATTCCAGAAAATATAGGTATAGCAGGCTTTGATAATATCTCTATTTCATCCTGGATAAGTCCTAAGCTCACTACGGTAGAAATTCCAGCCTATAGCATTGGTCAGGAAGCAGCCTCAATCTTGATAAAGCATATAAGGAGAGAAACAAAACTGGAAAGGAACAGGATTGTAGAGACAAAATTAATAAAGGGTGAATCTTGTATTCGTATAAAGTAGTGAGTGAAAATGGGTGTTTTAAAAAAATTTGGGGATTCTCTGAGAAAGAGGAAAGGAGGTGAAAAGGGGAGATCTCTGATGCCCGACGGATTACACCTTTAATAAGCTTCAAAACTTTGTTAATAGAACAGCTAAGGAGGTAAAAAAATGAGGACAAAACTACTTGTGGGCTTCTTGTGTCTTATGTTGGTAGGGGGACTGGTGGGAGGTTTTGTTATTCCAGTATCTGCACAAGAATATAATTTTGTATTTATTACTCAGTGGGGACCTGAGAGTGCATTTTCAGCTGTTGTCGAACATGGCATGAAAGACGCTGCCAAGATGGTCGGTGTAAAATGTACAATGTTTCGTCCACCAAAAGAAGGGGATCTAGCTGCGCAGCTAGCCTTGTTCAAAGCAGCACTGACCAAGAATCCGGATGGTATAATAACTACTATTCCTCATCCCACCATGTTTAATGATGTGCTTAAAAAGGCCCTTGATCGAGGAATTCCTGTTATCTGCTCTAATACAGATGGCCTTAGAGGAACAGGAAACCCCCTTGATAAAAAGATACCTTACATTGGACAGGACCTTTTTCACTCGGGGTACGTTTTGGCGACAAAAGCATCCGAGCATTTTTCAAATCCCAGTCAAATGAAGGTTCTGGTAGGTGTAGAGGTTCCCGGGGTCTCTTGGGCAGAGGCAAGAGCAGGTGGGCAAATAAAGTTTTTAAAAGAACATGGTGCTAAGTTTGAGAAGCTCGATGTAGGAACAGAAATGGCTACGATACAGTCCAGAATACTAGCTTATCTTAAAAGACATCCTGACACAAACGCGATATTCACCCAAGGAGCATTCGGTCCTGCGCCTTCCGCTAAAGCGGCTAGAGCAGCAGGTTATAAGCCGGGACAGATAATCATCGCTGGGTATGATGTTTTGCCTGAGACTGCCTCTGAAATAAAGAAAGGATATGTCACATTCGTTATTGACCAGCAACCTTACCTTCAAGGATATCTTCCTGTTGTCCAACTTTATCTTAGAAAGAAATATGGCTTTAGTAGCTGGGATGTAGATACTGGACTTGGAATTGTAGATAAAAGTAATGTAGATCTAATTGCAAAGCTGGCTAAAAAGAGAATTAGATAAAAAATAGGTGTAAAAGCGGATGGGTACACTTAAAGTTTATCTAAAAAGGGTTTTGTTTCTCAAAGAGATAGGTGGATTGGCAATGTTAACTGCAACGATACTTGTTTTTTACCTAATTTCGGCACCTTTTCTCAGCATAGAAAATATCAGAAATATTCTGGAAATAGCTCCTGAGCTTGGCATTCTGGTAACTGGTGTTACCCTCCTGATGATTTCCGGAGAATTTGATCTTTCGGTTGGTTCTGTCTTTGCTCTTTGTCCCATTATCAACATTATGCTAATTAATTGTGGTTGGAATGTGTACCTATCCGCTATTTTTGCTCTACTTGCTTCTTGTGGCATCGGTGCGTTAAATGCAATTGTGACATTGAAATTACGTATCCCATCCTTCGTGGCAACATTAGGAGCGATGATGGTGTGGAGAGGTATAGTTCTACTTATTACGAATGGATGGCCTTTTCCATTTGTAGAGAGGGCTGCTCCTTTCGAAAAAATACTTGTAGGTAAAGTAGGTATAATACGTTTTTCCCTTATATGGTATGGACTAATTGTTTTAGTATTTTGGATTATACTTGAGCGATCAAGGTTTGGTAACTGGATGTTTTCAGTTGGCGGAAATCCAAAAGCAGCGAGGGCCCTAGGTGTCAACCCCAATATGGTTAAAGCAGTGAACTTTGTCATTACATCATTCTTGGCAGGTCTCAGTGGACTTATTCAAGCTTACCGCCTCGAGGCATTTCTCCCCTCGGCAGGGGTCGGACTTGAGCTTGATGCTATTGCCGCTTCTGTTATTGGAGGAGCTTCCTTAGCAGGCGGTGTAGGAACAGTAATAGGAAGTGTTACGGGAACTTTTTTAATTCGTAGTATAGACAACGGGCTTGTATTAGCAGGAGCTCCTGGATACTGGTTCCGAGTATTTGTAGGTATAGTTTTAGTTGTAGCCTTAGCATTAAATAAAACTATTGAGGCGAAAGTGCATAAGATGAGGTGATCAATATGGATGAAGTACCTTTGGTAGAATTGACCAACATTCACAAATCATTCGGTAGAGTGTGTGCTTTAGAAGGTGTAGATGTAAGCGTGAACCATAATGAAGTTGTAGGGCTAGTTGGTGATAATGGAGCAGGCAAATCTACTTTAATAAAAATCTTATCTGGAGTGTATCAACCAGATCAGGGAGAGATTAGATGGGAAGGTAAAAAAGTAAAGTTTTCCTCTCCAAAAGATGCTATAAGAATAGGAATTGAAACCATTCATCAAGAGGCAGCTTTAGTGGATAAGATGAGTATTATGCGGAACATCTTTATAGGGAGAGAGCCTGTTGTGAAAATTGGCCCTGTAGGTTGGCTTGATATAAAAAAGATGGCAAAAGAGTCCATGAAGGCCTTAGAAGGAGTAGCTCTTTATCTAAGATCACTCGAGGCACCAGTAGAGGAACTATCGGGTGGGCAAAGGCAGGGTGTTGCCATAGCAAGAGCTATGTATTTTAAAACTAAACTTCTCATTCTGGACGAGCCTACCAATAATTTGTCAGTTAAGGAATCGAAAAGAATTCTTGAATTTGTAACAGATTTGAAGAGCCAGGGCGTTTCCAGTATATTTATAACTCATAATCTTTATCATGTTTATCCAATAGCCGATAAAATCGTTGTTTTAAGTCACGGAAGAAAAATAGGGGAATTTAAGAAAGAGGAGACGTCAGTAGATAAATTGACGGAATTAATAACCTTAAAGTGATAATACTGGAAGGATAGCTTATGACAAGTAGACAAAGAGTTCTAAAGTCCCTTCATCACAAGGAGCCAGATAGGGTTCCGATTGACCTTGGGGGTACTCCAGGAGCGACTGGAATTCATGCTATTACCTACAATAAACTTAAAAAAGCTCTTGGACTAAAAGGTGGTACAACAAAGGTATATGATCCCTGGCAGCAACTGGCCAAACCAGAGCCTGAAGTGCTTCAAAAAATCGGGGCCGATGTTTATCCAATTACTTTCCCTCCAAAAGGATGGAGGAAAGATACTTTACCCGATGGTTCGGCATGTTATTTTCCAGTTGATTGGCAACCGATTAAGTTACCTGATGGCTCATGGGGTCAAAAATTTCGTGGCAAGATAATTGCTCGAAGAGCCCAGAATGGTCTTTACTATGATCCAGTTTATGCACCTCTTGCTACTGCCAGTGTCGATGATCTTAAGGATTTTGACTGGCCTGCTCCCTATTCTTTTTACCAAATCTCATCAAAAAACATGCCTAAGGAACCTTTTATTGCTCTTGCAAAGGAAGCAAAGCACTGGTATGAAAACTCAGATTTTGCTCTCCTTGGAACTTTCGGAGGAAGCATCTTTGAGGCAGCCTATGGTCTTCGAGGATTTGAAAAGTTTATGGAGGATCTGTTAATTAACCGTAAATTTGCAGAAGCTCTACTAGACAAGTTAGTGAAAGCTAATATAGAGTATGCAAAAAGATATCTTGATGCGGTCAAAGACTATGTTCAGGTGATCATGGTTGGAGGTGAAGACATTGGAACTCAACAAGGCCCGGTTATAAATCCTGAGCTTTATCGGGAGGTAATTAAACCTCGACAAGAAAGATTATGGAAATTTCTCAAAGATAACTCAAGTGCCCTTATTTTTGTTCATAGCTGTGGTTCTATATATGATTTTTTATCTGATTTTATCGACGCTGGTGCAGATATTATAAATCCAGTACAACTTTCTGCTGCGAATATGGAATCTAAAAAACTCAAAGAAGAGTTTGGAGATAGGTTAACGTTCTGGGGTGGTGGATGTGACACCCAAAAAATTCTTCCTCACGGAACTGTTCAACAAGTGCAGGAAGAGGTGAGGAGAAGGATTAAGGATTTTGCTCCAGGAGGAGGTTTTATTTTTGCTCAAGTGCATAATATCCAGCCTGATGTTCCTGTAGAAAATATTTTAGCGATGTATGAGGCGGTAAAGCAGTATGGGAAGTACCCTATCTGTTAGCTACCAAATAAGTAGCAAAAGCTCATTCCATAGCCATGTTTGCCACTTGACTCTGGAAAGCTGCATAAGTAAAGGGTAAAATTTTTCATTTGGCATTTTGTAGTGTCAAATGAGATTATGAAGATGTAAAGATTCGTATACCTTTTGATTCGCTTAAAGAAATACCAGGTGTTAGCAAAATAGGGCTATATGACTATAATACAGGGGAAATTAAAGAGATTGGTGAAAACATAGATAAATAAACTTCCTGCTTTCTCCGTAGATTGAACAGAAATTTAATCTGAACAAAATAATAATTTTCGTGGAATGAAGTTGTAAAATACCACTACTACTATGCTATGTCTGACACATAAGGGGCAATAGGCTAAAAGTAAAGATGAAGGGATCAGGTCTCCACATTTGACCACTCATTAAAGTTATTGTGAAATCGGTTTTAATAACAAATTTTTTATATATAAAATATGTTGTAACAGAAAGATAACAGGTTACGTGCTTTTGCTAAATGTCAAATGTGAAGGCCTGACCCCACTTATGCACTTATGTAAAAATGGAAAAAGTAAAATTAATTAATTTACTAATACAAAAGTTTGGTACAACCTACTCTGAGA
>JAGGVN010000050.1 GCA_021158005.1 Candidatus Aerophobota bacterium
CCTCTTCCTGGCTACATTTTCCGTAAGCTCCGCTATATATTTTCTTTCCACCATTCCCAAAATGCTGGTTACATCTTCCTCTTTTATCCTCCCTCGAGTATAAGAAATAGCCTGATCCAGTATCTTTTCTGCGTCACGCATACTATTTTCTGCTCCTTCAGCAATGAGAAGAAGAGCTTCCTCCGTAATTTCTATTTTTTCCTTCTGTTTTATTTGCTTGAGGCGAATAATAATGTCAGAGGTAGCTATTTTTCTAAAATCAAAACGTTGACAGCGCGAAATAATAGTTAAAGGGAGTTTACGAGGATCCGTAGTAGCAAAAATGAAAACTACATGAGAAGGAGGTTCCTCTAAAGTTTTAAGAAGGGCGTTGAAAGCAGGACCCGTAAGCATATGAACTTCGTCAATAATATAAATCTTAAATCTTGCTTTAATAGGAGAAAATTTCACCTTTTCTCTTAAATCTCTAATCTCATCAATCCCTCTGTTGGAGGCTCCATCTATCTCTAAAACATCAAGAGATTCTCCTCTGGTTATCTCTCTACATATACTGCAATGATTACAAGGGACGGTGGTAAGTCCCTTTTCGCAATTTAAAGCCTTGGCAAAGATACGAGCCATGCTGGTCTTCCCCGTCCCCCAGGGCCCACAGAATAGATAAGCATGAGCAATGCGCCCTAAGGCGATAGTATTTTTTAAAGTGCGCACTATGTGATTTTGGCCCACTATCTCTTCAAAAACCTGAGGACGCCATTTTCTTGATAAAATCTGATAAGGCATAAATTATTCCTTTTGGTGGAGGTGGGGGGATTTGAACCCCCGACTTCTTGCATGCGAAGCAAGCGCTCTCCCGCTGAGCTACACCCCCTAATTTATTTTTATCCGATTGTTAGCATAATTTATTCGCCAAGAAATAATTCACTACATTATATTAAATTTTCTAAAAAAATCAAAAAGCTTCTCTTGACGAAACTCTATAATCTACTATATTTCAAGAAAATCGGGCTAAAGATGAAAACTCTAAAAAAGAAGAAAAAATTACGAGTGGGAATTATCTTTGGGGGAAAATCAGCAGAGCACGAAATTTCCCTGCAGTCAGCGAGAAATATATTTCAGTTTATGGATAGAGAAAAATACAAAATAGTTTTAATCTTTATCGACAAGAAAGGACGATGGTATTTAAATGAATCTCCTAAAAACTCCTCCTTCACAGAATTTAAGAAAGGTAAAAATATTCTCCTTAATTTTTCCCAGGAGAAGCCTTTTGAACAAATTGATGTAGCCTTTCCTGTTCTCCATGGCCCCTATGGAGAAGACGGAACAATCCAGGGCCTTTTTAAAACAGCAAATATTCCTTTTGTAGGGACAGGCGTTCTTGGCTCAGCAATAAGTATGGACAAAGATATTACTAAAAGACTCCTTCGGGAGGCGGGAATCCCTATAGTAAAATTTCTCACTCTCCATCGCTCTTTAATAAAAGAGACGAGTTTCAAGACCGTGAAAGATAAAATAGGCTTACCGTTCTTTATTAAGCCAGCTAATACAGGTTCCTCTATAGGAATAAATAAAGTAAAAAAAGAGGAAGAGTTCCTTGCTTCTTTAAAAGAAGCCTTTCAATACGATAATAAAATACTTCTTGAAGAAGCTATTCAAGGAAGAGAAATTGAATGCTCTGTTTTGGGGAATGAGAATCCCATTGCTTCTTTACCCGGAGAAATTATTCCCCGTTATGAATTTTATTCTTATAAAGCAAAATATCTTGACGAGAAAGGAGCTATTCTGAAAATACCTGCTGAACTTCCCGCAAATCTTACCACCCAAATTCAAAATCTTTCACTAAAAGTATTTAAACTCCTTGAATGTAAAGGGATGGCTCGCGTAGACTTTTTTTTAAAAAATAACCAGGAAATAATCGTAAACGAATTGAATACTATTCCTGGTTTTACCAGGATTAGTATGTATCCCAAACTCTGGGAGGCAAGTGGGATATCTTATCCTCAGCTAATTGAGCGGTTAATTCAACTTGCCTTCGAAAGATTTAAAAATGAGAAAAGGATAAAAACTTCCTTTTCCCCACAAAACCCATAAATCCAGAAAAATTATTGCGCCTGCACTAAGTTATTTTTATTACTATATCGCTGATGATGTTGGCAGCTTCATCACAACGGTCCGCAGAATTACTTAAATGCCTGTATAACTCTCTAATTTTCAAAATACGAATGGTATCTTTGCTTTTAAAGAGCTCAACTAAAGCCTCGTGATAAAGATGCTCAATATGATTTTCTGCTTTTTTTGTCCGGAGAAGGTATTTTAGAATTGCCGGGCAAGGCTTTTCCAAGGCTAAAATTGCTTGATTTATGTTTTCTGTTGCTCCTAATAAAACCTCTACCATTCTTTGCATATAGAAAGTAGGTTTGACCTCATAAATCCCCATCTCTTCTACTGTTCTTTGGCCATAATCAATAATATCGTCCACCGCTCGCGAAAGAGCAAAAATATCCTCACGATCAATAGGAGTAACAAAAGCACGGTTCAATTCGTTAATTAGAAGATAGCGCAGTTCATCAGCCTCTGTCTCTATTTCTTTCACTCTTCCTGCATTTGCCGGACTAGGCTCCTTCATAAAATCCCTTAAAGCCCTCATTCCACTTAATGTTTTCTCAGATTGGTCAGCCAACATCTTAAGAAAATCTCTTTTTTTAGGAAAGAAGAATTCCTTTAATCCCATATATTTTCCTATAATCTTTTTAAAAACCCGAAAATCAGAAAATAAATGAGCAGAGCAATTATTCCCGAAGCAGGAATAGTGGCTATCCAGGCAATAAAAATATCTCTAATTTTCCCCCATCTTACTGCTCGCGGTCTATCAGCAGCTCCTGCTCCCATAACCGAAGAATTGACTATCTGAGTAGTGCTTACCGGAAACCCTGTAAAAGAGGATAATCCTACCACAAAAACAGAGGCACTCTGCGCTCCAAAACCATGAACAGGACGAATTTTATATAATCTTGCTCCCAGAGTCTTCATAATTCGCCAGCCTCCCCGCGAAACACCCAGAGCAATACCCAGAGCACAAAGAAGAGATACCCATCCAGGAACTATAAAATTACCTTCGGGTAAGTGATAAAAATCTAAAATTATGAGAGACATTACTATAATACCCATTGTTTTAGGGGCATCATTACTACTATGACTTAAAGCTAAAAATATAGAAGATAGTATTTGTAAGCGTCGAAAAACTATATTTACCTTAGGAGAAGACCCTCGAGTGAAGAAAAACGCCATCCGGGTAAAGATATACCCCAAAGAAAGACCTATAAAAGGAGAAGTTAATAAAACAATAATAATCCAGAGAACATTATTCCAATGAATTAAAAATATACTCTGCTTTTTTATAATTAATTCCCCTACAACCGCTCCCAGTAAACCGCCTATAAGAGCTTGCGAGGAGCTGGAAGGAAGAGCTAATCCCCAGGTAATTAAATTCCAGATAATTGCGGCTCCCAGACAGGAAAAAATTACCCAAATGCTAATAAGTTGGGGATTAATTATTGCGGTACTTAAAGTTTTGGCTACTCCTTTCCCCAGAAACAAAGCTCCGATGAACTCAAACACTCCTCCTATCAGAAGAGCTGCTCTCGGGCTAATAGCTCGAGAGGAAATCATCGTTGCCAGAACATTACATCCATCATGAAAACCATTCGTAAAAACAAAAAATAAACCAATAAATACTATTCCTGCGGCTATTATCCATCGATAATCCATATTTTTCTTCAGGTTAATAAACTCTTCACTGCTTCAGTAACATCTTTTTCATCCGGTAAAAATGCCTTTTCCAGCACTGGCGAAGAAGGCGGAGGGGTGTTAGGAGCGGCTACCCTCATTACAGGAGCATCTAAGTAGTCAAATGCTTTCTCTTGAAGCTCAGAGACTATCTCTGCCCCAAATCCCATAAATTCAACAGCTTGATGGACTACTACTGCTCGCTTAGTTTTCTGGACAGAGCCTATTATAGTTTCTATATCGAGAGGATAAAGAGAACGAACATCTATTACTTCTACTTCCACATTCTCCCGGGATAACTCTTCAGAAGACTTCAAAACCACAGGAACCAGAGAAGACCAGGTAATTACAGTAACACTATTCTTGAAGCTCTTAGCCTCTCTTTCTATTTTTGCCTTCCCCAGAGGAACTAAATATTCTTCTTTGGGAACCCGCCTCCGGGCAAGAGGATGAGAATAGAGATTTTGATGCTCGATAAATACCACAGGATTATCATCCCGGATAGCTGCACTTAACATTCCCTTCGCATCATAAGCATTGGAGGGAGCAACAATTTTTAATCCTGGGAGGTGAGCAATTATAGCTTCCAAACTCTGAGAATGCTGGCCCGCATAGCCTTTCCCCCCTCCAATAGTTGTCCTGATAGTCAAAGGAATAATTGCCTGTCCTCCCGACATATATTTCCATTTTGCCGCTTGATTTCCCAGTTGATCCATAGCTTGGAGCATAAAATCAATATACATTATCTCTACTACTGGTCTTAGACCTCTTAAAGCTGCCCCTACTCCGCTACCTATAATTACTGCTTCTGAAATAGCTGTATTAAAGATACGTTCTCTCCCAAAAATTTCCAGAAGTCCTCTTGTAGCTCCAAATGCTCCTCCGTAGTCAGCAATATCTTCTCCCCAGAGAATAACTCTCCTATCCCGTTTCATCTCCTGAAATAAAGCCTCAATTATTGCTTCTCTATAGGTAATTTCTTTTTCGGGGTCTCTTTCTAAAAAGTGAGGTTTCTTTAAGATAGGACTATTTTTAAAATCTTGAGGGATAGAAGCCGAACTTCTCTTAGTAAAAAGGCCCGCATATATTTCTCGGGGATCAGGGCTTTTTACTTCGGCAGCTTTTATAGCCATATTTTCATTTCGTTCCCTTGCTTCTCTTTTAAGTTTTTCAAATTCCTCTAAGGTTATAATTCCTTCTTTTATCATTTTCTCGGGAAAAGTTCTTAGGGGATCCACTCTTTCCCAAAATTTAAGTTCTCTTAAAGCTCTATAAGTCTCATCTTCAATTTTATTTAATCTATCACTTAAAGAATGTCCTTTAAATCTATAACACCAGAATTCTAAAAGCACCGGACCTCTGCCATCTTTAATTACCTCTTTTGCTCTTTTAACTCCGTCTCTTACAGCCAATACATCCATCCCATTAATAATCTCCGCATGCATTCCTTCCTTGTTATACCCAAAACCTCTCTCTGCCAGAAATTCTATCCCCGTCACCTCACCCCTTTGTTGACCGGTCATTCCGTATTGGTTATTAACAATAGCGAATATGAGAGGAATCCCGTACTTTTTACCCATTAATCCATTAGTAAACTGGGCCATAGTAGCCATATTCATAGCCTCGTGAGCAATCCCATTATTAAACGCTCCGTCTCCTGCAAAACAAAGAGTAACTCTCTTATCCCCGAGAAACCAGGAAGCAATCCCTGAACCTACAGCCATTCCTAAACTTCCTCCTACAATAGCATTTGCTCCCAGATGCCCCTTGCTAAAATCAGCTATATGCATTCCTCCACCTCTTCCCCGGCAATAACCTGCCTCTTTCCCGAAGAGTTCGGCAATAGCCCTGAACAGATGGAGACTTAATGCCTGTTCTTTAAGCTCCTCATAAGTTTTATTCTCAACCTTAAACCCTAAATAGTCATAGATTTCTTGATCTTCTGTAAGAAGGTTAATAAGAGAGGATTCGTTCATCTCTTTTATAGCAAAATAACCTTTGGCTAAAGCATCTCCATGCCCTCGATGATGACTGGTGATATAATCATTTAAGGAAATAGCACTAATAGCTCCCGTAGAAACTGCCTCCTGGCCAATAGAAAGATGGGAAGCCCCAATGTATAAGTATTTAAGAGGACCATATCTTCCCTTTTTTTCTCTCAACTCACAAATCATTTCTTCAAAATTTCTAATAAAGAGCATACATTTAAGCATATCAATACACTCTTCTTTGCTTAAGTTTCTCCCCTCTATTTCCTCTCGCAAAGACCTCTTATACTGAAACTTGGGTATTCTTCCTCCTACTTTAACAAACCCCGGCCTAAAATCAGGCAATAAAAGGAGTTCTTTAACCATTCTATTTCTTCCTTTAATCTTTATTTTACAAATTGTAGATATTCTCTTTATCTACTGGTAAACTCCCTAAATTTCAAAAGCATTATATATTTTACTAAAATTTTCTGGTCTGTAAAGTAAAAACAAAAAAGTTAGCACTCCAGCACCTTTACTTCTTTGATTCTATTTCCAGCCTTCCCTAACATTAAAAGTATCACCATCTCTACCTGCACTCTGGATATATTCCCCTTGAATTTTGATTTATTTTGATTATAATTCATTAAAATGATATTTTTTGGATTAGGTTGACTCTTAAACTTAAGGAGAAATCATATGAAAGAGAAGGCTCTTACAGTAAAACAGGTTGCTGAGTATCTACAGGTGAATGAGAGAAC
>JAGGVN010000158.1 GCA_021158005.1 Candidatus Aerophobota bacterium
AAATATTGAGGGATGGAAAAAACCAATACGATAAAGAAAATCACCCCAAACTCCTTCAATAATTCCCCATAAAGATCCCAAAAATATTAGAATTAGCCACATCCTTCCCTTCATTAATCCTCCTCCTGGACTAACGAGTTAAAGATTAATATCTACCCCTGTTTTTGGTTCAGCTTTAGAGAAGCTCTGGCTTTTTTCACTTCTTCTAAAAATTTTGCTGCTCGATTAGTCAATTCTTTAAAATTTTTCTCAGCGACTGCTTTTTTATCAACCAGAGCACTTCCCACAGATATAATAGAAGCCCCTGCTCTAATGAACTCACCAGCATTATTTAAATTTACCCCTCCGGTAGGATTAAGTAATATATGGGGTAAAGGAGCCTTTATAGCCTTTATGTAAGAAGGGCCTCCAAGGTTCCCTGCGGGAAAAACCTTTACTATATCTGCTCCCACTTCCCAGGCATATAATATTTCCGTAGGTGTCATTGCTCCCGGGATAACTATCTTGCTATATCTTTTACACACCTTAATTAATTCTATGTTAAGGCAGGGCCCCACAATGAATTGAGCACCGGCAAGAATAGCTGCTCTGGCTGTTTCTCCATCCAGCACAGTTCCTGCTCCTAATAATATATCGTTAGAAAATTTTTCAGCTACTCTCCTTAAAACCTCCAGAGCATTGGGCACAGTCATAGTTATCTCCAGCACCTTTATTCCGCCTTTCTCCACAGCTTCGCCTATCTTTATAGCTTCCTCCTCTGATTTAGCTCTGATTACCGGTATTACTCCCCCTTCCAGTAAAAATCTCATCTTATCATCTTTCCCTCTCATAAATTCTTCTCCTTTATAATGACTTCTACCAGCTTATAAAATTCTCTCTGGCTAATTTTAACTTTTCTAAAGTATTAAGATTTAAAAAAGAAGAAAGGTGAGGGTCATATTTCCTTATCAAACTTTCTGGAAGATACCTATATTTCACTTCCGAGAAAAAACGGGTTATTTTCAATTCTCTATTCTCTATCTTTCGTCTTATAGCCCCCAGGCACTTTTTAGAATAAATACTGTGTAGAGGTTGGGCAAAATTTCCCACCAGGGGGACAATAACATCGTTATCTTCAATTTGAGAGATTATAAATCTAAGAAGAGAAAGGTTTAAAAAAGGCATATCACAGGCACAAATAAAGTTATATTTACTCTTAGAAAATAAAAGGCCGGTATAAATTCCCCCCAACGGTCCTTTATTATGGACTACATCTTTTATTATTTTTATTCCCAAAGATGAAAATTTATAAGGATTATTGGTTACAATAATAATATTATTATCAAAAATAGTCTTTAATCTCTCTATAACCAATTCTATAAGAGGTTTATTACCAATTTTAAGAAAAGCTTTATTCCCTCCTATCCGCCTCCCTTTTCCCCCAGCAAGAATTATCCCGGTCATTTTATCCTTCTTACCCCAAATATACTCAACTTAACTTCCACGAATTTCTTTAACCACGAATAAAATTATACTCTGACTAAATATAGACTCAAGCTAATCCTGAAGCTTCTAATAACCTGGGAACATATCTCTCCCATCCTAAGGGCATAATATGAACTCCCTGACAAAGCTGTTTTATTCCCTTAATTAACTCTGCACCTATTTGAATGCTTATTCTTGGTCTCTCTTTCTTTTTTGCTTCCGCCATCATCTTAATATATCTTTCAGGAACGGAAACTCCGGCAACTTTTTCATTCATATACTTAGCCATTCCGGCGGATTTTAAGAGAACTATCCCTCCCAAAATAGGAACCTTATATTTTTCTACTTTCTTCATAAATTCTTCAAATTTTCGTAAGTCATAAATGGCTTGAGTTTGAAAAAACTTTGCTCCTACCTCAATCTTTTTCTCCATCTTCATTAATTGAAGTTCCAGGGGATCTGCACCAGGATTAACCACGGCCCCCAAAAGAAACTCTGGTTTTCCATCCAATTTGTTACCCTTCATATCTTCTCCTTCTCCTAAAGTGGATGCAACTTTCAAAAGACTCACTGAATCCAGATCAAAGACAGGTTTTGCCTCAGGATGGTCTCCCAGAATAGGATGGTCTCCAGTTAAAACAAGAACATTTCTTATCCCTAAGACATAAGCGCTTAAGAGGTCCGATTGAAGAGCCAGTCTATTCCTATCCCGACAGGTTATTTGAAAAATTGGCTCTAATCCCCTCTCTACTAAAAGGTGACATACAGCCAATGAACCCAGTCTCATTACTGAACTTTGTAAGTCAGTGACATTAAAACCATCGACCATTCCCCTTAAAACCTCTGCTTCTTCCAGCATCTTCTCAACCTCTGTTCCCTTGGGAGGTCCTATTTCCGAAGTAACTACAAAACTTCCTTTGTTCAGTTTTTCAGCAAAACTCATTTTTAGACTCCTTTTCGCAAAAGAGACTCTGTAATTATCTTCTGGTAATTTCTCGGGGGAAAAACTCTCTTTAATAAATTTAACCTACCTTGCTTCTTTAATCTATTATAAATTAACTCCCAGGCACAATCAGCTTCAGGATTCACTTCGCATTTTCCATTCTTTGCTCCCCCGCAAGGACCATTCAAAAGACCTTTAGGACAATTCGTAAGAGGACAAATCCCTCCGGTATAATTTAAATAACATTCTCCACACTGATTACAATTAAAATCCTGCACAGTAAGGCCTTGAAAACCATTTAAATAAAGAGTATCACAAGCAGTATATACAATTTTATCTTCTAATAAAGAAGATACAACTTGCGTCCCCACTCCACAGGAAAAGATAAGAATTATCTCTGCTCTTTCTATTTCCTGGCAATACTCATTAATATAGTCCTGAACAAACTCTCTACGACATAAATAATCACAGGAGAGTTTCCCTATAACCTTTTCCTTAAATTTCTCTACAAGGGTCTCTATTTTTTCCTCGGGGAAGTGAACTTCTCGACAGCCAAAGCATTCAAAAATGAAGACTCTTCTTCCCCAAACCCGGGAGAGAATTTCTTCTTCAGGTTTTACTTGCATTACGAGCATATTCTTTCTCCTTTTTAATAAAACTTAAAATAGGAATTTTAGAGGAACAAATAGCTTCACAACATCCACACTCTATACAATCTTCCACTTTATAATCTTTTGCTTTTTCCCACTCTCCTCTCTTTCCATAAAAAACATAATAATGAGGGTAAAGCTGCATTGGGCAAACTTCCACACAGCGACCACACTTAATGCAATCTCTCTCTTCAGAGACTTTTACGGAAGATTTTTTTAAGATAGTAAACCCCGTTGTTCCTTTGATAACAGCCGAATCTAAGTGCGTTTGAGAAATTCCCATCATTGGTCCACCCATTTTTAACTCGTATTCGCTGAAAAATTCTCTCTTTTCCCCAAAAGAGTGGGTAACAATCTCTCTTAAAGGAGTCCCTATTTTTATAAGATAATTTCCTGATTTCTTTAAGTCTTCCCCAGAAATAGTAATAACTCTCTGGATTAAAGGTAATCCCTTAACTATTGCCTGATAAATAGCAAAAACTGTGCTAATGTTTAAGACAATTACCCCTACATCAAAAGGAAGTCCTCCTGGAGGAACTTCTCTATCAAGAACTTTCTTAATAAGCATCTTTTCCGCACCCTGAGGATACTTAGTTTTAAGGCTGAGGAGTTTTATAGAAGGAATTTTTTCCTTATGTCTTTCCAGAATTTTTAAAGCTTCCGATTTATTATCCTCTACTCCGATAAAGACTTTCTCTACCTCAAGAATTTTTTGCACTATTTTTACACCTTCAAAGATTTCCTCAGGATACTCAATCATCACCCTATTATCACTATTTAAGTAAGGTTCACATTCACAGCCATTTATAAGTAAGGTATCTACAGGTTTAGGAGGAGTAAGCTTTACAGCTGTAGGAAACATTGCTCCCCCTAATCCCACAATCCCTTTTTCTCTTATTATCTTTAATAGACTATCCTTTGATAAATTTCTAAAATCCCTAAAAGGCTGAGCAGAAGGATCAATCAAGTTTTCTCCATCATTTTCTATGATGAGGGCTAACTCCTTTTTTAAAGATGCCGGGTGTATCTCCTCTTTTAGAGAGATAACTTTTCCACTAATACTGGAGTGAACAGGAACGGAGACAAAACCCTCTGCTTCTCCAATCTTTTGTCCCCTTAGCACTCTCTCGCCCACCTTGACCAGAGGTCTTGCTCTCTTCCCTGTATGCTGGGAAAGAAAGATAGTCACTATCTCTGGTTCAGGAAAATTTTCTATTTTTTTATTCGCGGTATTTTCTTTTTTATCAGGAGGATATAAACCTCCGTAAAAGCTCTCCCCTCTTCGTGCCTGATTTTGCACGGATAAATTCTTCCTCAAGTTCAAAGATGGCCGGGAATAATTCCTTATCTGAACAGAGTTTAAAGTTAATCTTCTTCCTTGTTTTTTAAACCGCTCATAAATCTTCTCCCAAATACAGTCAATATTAGGATTTACCTCACATTTTCCATTTTTTGCTCCTCCGCAAGGGCCATTTAAGAGCCCCTTAGCGCACCGGGTGAGAGGGCAGATCCCTCCGGTCAAATTTAAGTAACATTCACTACACCCTGCGCACTTCTCCTCTTGCAGAGAAATTCCGTGAAAACCAACTTCAGTAGTAGAATTGGCACTTTGAGGTAAGGAGTCAGCTAAAGCATAAACACTTTTTCCTTCTAAAACCTGAGCAACAAACTGAACTCCTAAACCACAGGAGATTACCCCTATATCCTCATCAAAAGGAAACTCCAAGCTTAAGATTTTTTTCCTGGAGAGAAAATTATTACAGAGAAAATCAATTCCTATATTACCGCTGATTTTCCTCCCTGCTTCTCCTAAGATATCTAAGAGCCTAGGAAATTCCGAGGTATTATCATCAAATCTTCTATAACACTTCAGACACTCAATAATAAAGATCCGGTTCACTCTTTTAAAAATTTCCTCGATTTCTTCCCTGGGTTTTAACTTAAATTTAGTATAATCGATTAACTTTGCCTTTTCCATTTTTCTACCTCACATCTATTTAATTAATAACCTTCTCTATTTTCACTGCCGTCACCTTATACTCAGGAATCTTAGCCACAGGGTCAAG
>JAGGVN010000159.1 GCA_021158005.1 Candidatus Aerophobota bacterium
AGCACGCTGCAAAGCGCTGTCAAAGCCGTAAGCGCAAAGGGCCTGATTTTGGGTAGAAGCTGCCACTTTCCTTTTCCTTGCTAGTCAGGTGAGAAATTGACTAACCTCCTCTTCTCCCATTTCCTCGAAATGACGTTTGCCGTTAAAAACAATAAACCTTTTAATCCACTGCACATAAGCCTCTTCTGTGCGGTAGCTGTAATGCTTTAGCCTTAGGACATTACGGACTTGATCTAAGAGTCTGGATTTGGTTTGCTAATGTGAATGATGTTTTGCCATGGCAAATACATAGTAGTCTAATCTGACAGCAAAACAAAATGGATACATATTGGTATTGGGAAGATAATCCATTTATCGATGGAGAAGTTTATGACAAATTGCAATCTGCTGTTGGTGCAGGAACTATAAAAGTTAAAGTTAGGATTAAAAAAGCTGTTTTTGAAGATGGCTCTATTGTTAATTTCTGATCATACCATCTATATTTCGTCTAACCAATCGTTGCAGCGGACGGCGAGTAAACCCGCCGCCGCTGAACTCCATCGTTCGGAGGTGGATCATGAGGATTATTGTAATTATAATGATCTCTCTATTTCTTTTTTTTCATAATCAAATAAATGCCCAAGAATTGGCGACTATATCACAAATAGACGATGCTTTTAATTGTTTAGTATCATCTATTAAATTTTATGCTCAAGGAGGTAGAGTTTTTTCGAAAGCTAATTGTAATATTGAAGCAAGAAAAGGCTGGAAAGAAAATTATGTATTGATAGATTCAAAAGTTGAATTTGGTGTAAATCCCCGTATTGGCTATTTTATAAGTGCTCATTTTCCAAAAAAGTTTTTAATAAAAAATACTAATGAATTTATCCAAAAAATTAAAAATAAATACAATGAACTTAGAAATTGTATAAAATTTTTCCTTGAAAGAAATAAATTTAATCCTAATCCTGCTATGAATCCCCTTTATCAAGAATCTAAAGAAACTATCCCTTCATACTGTCATATTAGTGGTGGAAATCCTATAGTTTTTAGATTTGATAATAAAGCTTTTAGAGAAAGCGCTACAAAAATAAATACTAACAAAACGATTTACTTAGATTTTATAAAACATATATATGAAGAATTTTAAAACTAAAATAAAATTAAAATATCAAAAAACAATAAAAACTCTTAATTGATATCGGAGGCTATCAATGATTAAAAGAATAGAATTGTTAGGAGCAATATGTTCTATTTTAGGAATTATATTCTTTTTATTATTCCCTAACAATAATAGTTTATCTGACTCTTCCCAGCAAAGTTATGGTCCGCAGAGTCCAAATGTAATTGCTGGAGGAAATGTAAAAATTGAGTATCATAATGTTTCAACAAAAACAGACCAATTAAGTTTGAAAATTAATAAAGAAATAGAGTTGGAATTAAACTTATTAAGTGAAAAGATTTTTAGTCATAAATTATCTCCTGAAGAACAAAAAATTGTAAATGTATTATTGCCTTTTTTAGATGAATTAAGAAAAATAAATAAAAAATATGCAGATATAAATACAAAATATGAACAATGTATCTCGAAGTCTAGAGCTTTTGCATTGTTATATAAAAGAAAAAATATTTTAAATCTATTACAGCAAAAATGCAAAAAATATTTTAAAAACAAGTAACATCTAACAAACCACTCCAGCGGACGGCGTTACACGCCGCCGCTGAGCTTGGTCGTTAGGCGAGAAATAAATAATGGCATTAAATGAAAATATAATTCAAAAACTCATTCAAGAGGTTTTAGATACAGTAGCAAGAAACGAATTTGAATGTTCTGTGCGTAAAAATAACAGCTCATCAGTGATAAAAAAGCCTGTAGATCTCCATATAATTCATAAAGCGACAAAAAAAGTCATAATTTATATTGAAGTGACCGATGTTAACTCTACTCAATTGGTAAATGAAGCCTGTAGGTTATATTTTGATACCTGTTTCAGAAAAATTTTGATAATAGGTACAGAAAATGCTCCTAAGAATAGCTATGAATTATGTGTAGAAATTTTCAAAAGATTATATGGTCAAAATAAAATTGATGATACACCAGTTAGAATTCTTATTTATGATTTAAATAATAACACAGAATTTAAATCAAAATTGAAGGAAATATTAAAGGAATTTTTAGTAAGATATTAAAAATGGCTACATTATATTTAATTGGTATTTCTCATAATAGTCTACCATATCAATTTCCAAAGTTAGGTACTAATAAGCAATTAAATCAACTAAGTGATAAAACTGTAACAACTTCTGTTAGGAGAGCATTAAGAAAAATTTTTGGTCTAAATAATATTTCAGTATCTTGTAGTGCCACATATATAAATGGCATGTGGCATGGATCGTGCAGAATTAATGGAAATCAATATCAATGGGAAGTATATTAAATTGCCTAACAAGTGGGTGCACTTGACCGCCATATCGCTGTGCTCATGGCGGCAAGTGACCCTGGTCGTTAGAGCTATGATGAAAAAAATAAAATCTTCAAAATGCTGTTTTTAAAAAATATTGTTAGATGCATGAAGAGGAAAATATAAAATTAAGTAAGTATTTGGTGTTTTGATTATGTGTTGCTGAAGAGATTATTTTGTGTTAAAGAGATAGTGCTGTAAAAAGTAAGCTTTTTTGATTATTCGTTGGATTATCCGATAATTTTGCGGTAAAAATCAAAGTAAGAGGTTGGATTATAGAGAGATTGAGAAGAAAGATTATTTGTTGCCATATTCTATAATTTTGAAATAAAGAGATAATCAAATAGTTGGATTATAAAAGCACATAGAGAATAGATAATCAGTTGCATTAAAGATATTATTTATTGCAGAATAGACAAAATTAAAAAAGAGATAGGGCATTTGATTATTCAGTGTTTAAAGAGATAATTTTTTTAAGATAGATAAGATATTGATATATTCTTTGTAAGAGGATTTAGAGGTATTTAGATAAGGCAGAGATGTATAGAGCTTAGTAACATAGTAACAAAATCTCTAACAAGGCGCTCCACCTGACCGCTATTCCGCTGGCGCTCCATAGCGGCAGGTGAGCTTAGACGTTAGAAATTAAGAAAAAGGAGAAGCCATGATGGAAGATATTGCATATATTCCAATTTCTCAAGAATTAATAATGACAATTGAAAAGTTAAAAGAAAAACAAGAAAC
>JAGGVN010000054.1 GCA_021158005.1 Candidatus Aerophobota bacterium
CATGGAACAATCAGAAAAGTACCCCGAGAGGTTTTTGAACTGGAAGAAAGACAGAAACTTAAACCCCTGCCACCCAAAGAGTTTAGCATGCTCAAAGTTGGAACCCGCAAAGTGTACTATGACTGTCACATTTACCTGGACTACAACTACTATTCGGTTCCCTTTGAGTATGTGGGAAAAGAAGTTGAGGTCGAGACAGGAAAGGATGTGGTGAGGATATACCATCAAGGAAGACAAATAGCAGTGTATGCCTTACTGGAGGGAAAGGGTCAGTTCTCAACCAACAAGGCTCATTACCCCATACACAAAAGATACTCAACCACAGAATACCAGGAGCATTATCAGGTTAAAATGGCCAGGATAGGAGAGTATGCCCAGCAGATGTTTTTCCTGGTGGTTAAGCACCAACCTCGCGACTGGACAAGGACCATCCAGGGTATCCTGTCCCTGCAAAAGCACTACCCGGCAAGGGTTATTGACCTGGCTTGCAAAAGAGCCCTGGCCTATGAGGTATATCGGTACTCCATAATAAAAAATATATGCCAAAACGGAAGCTACAATATGCCAGTAGAATTTAACACACCCCAGGAGGAAAATATCTATGAATACATTGAAAGCTAGATTAAGAGAATTTAAATTATCAGGAATATATAAATCAATAGAGGAAAGATTATCATTTGCTAAAGAGAGAAATCTATCCTATACACAGTTTCTGGAACTTTTGCTTGAAGATGAGGCAAATAATCGCAAAGATAACAGCTTCCGTAAAAGATATGCCAAAGCCAAATTCCCAGCTCATAAGAGAATTGAAGATTTTGATTTTTCATTTCAGCCTTCAATTAACAGGCGAGTGATAAATGACTGCCTTACCTGCAGTTTCATCAAGGAAAAAAGAAACGTTGTTTTTATTGGAAACCCGGGGACAGGCAAAACGCACCTATCGATAGCAATCGGTATTAATGCGCTAATGAAGGGTTACAAAGTTTTGTTTACCTCGGTTTCTGAAATGCTACGGAATTTAAATGCCTCTAAAGCAGATAACAGTTACTATCAGAAAGTTAGCTTCTATCTTGCACCGGACCTTTTGATATTGGATGAGCTGGGTTTTAAAAGATTGCCAGGCTACAGCGCTGATGATTTTTTTGAGATAATCTCCAAACGGTATGAGAAAGGCTCTCTCATTATTACCACCAACAAAACATTTGAGCAATGGACAGATATTTTCACTGACGCTGTACTGGCTGGTGCTATCATAGATAGAATTGTACATCACTCAACAATTATTATGATCAAAGGACCAAGTTACAGAACGAAAAATCTCAAAAAAAGAGGGAATAAAAATTGGTTTCTCAGGGAGTTTAACTATGGAAAAAAGTTCGGCGTTGACTATGGAATTTTACTTGACTTTGAGGCCTGAAAAATCAGAAAAATGAGAAACAATAATATTACAAGGAGTTGAGATTATGGCTAAAATTATGAATATTAGGAAGATTTATACGGACGGAAGACATAATGCTTTTACGGATATAGAGCATTGGAAAGGATATTATTATGTCTGTTTTCGTAATGCTGGACGACATGCAGTTCCAGGAGATTATGGTGATGTGTTTGTCATTCGTTCATCCGATTTAAAATCATGGAACGTCTGTGTGCGACTGAGTGCGGGGGATAAACATGATGATCGGGATCCTGCATTGCTAAATATGGGGGATGAACTTGCTGTCTTCTTTGGTTCCTCTTATCCTAAAAAACCAGGAGAACTTCTGTATGAAAAAAGAAGAAATAGAAGAATCCAATCTTTTGCTTCTTTCACATCTGATGGTATTAATTGGTCATCTCCTCAGCCTATTTATGAAGAGAACTTCTGGTTATGGCAAGTAGAGAATTCAGCTGGCTCTTTCTATGGAGTGGCTCATGATGATTGGGGAACAGATAAGTTGGCTTGGTCTATAAATGGTCGTGATTGGAAAACTATATGGGAATTTGCCTCTAATAAATTTCAGTTTGGTGAAGCTGGACTTTGGATTACAGATAAGAGGATGTATCTTGTTATCCGATCGCCGAAAAGCTCTACCAATATGGCTATTCTTGCACAAAGTGAGCCCCCTTACAAGAAGTGGGATATAAAAGAACTTAATTATACTGTTCACTCTCCAGTGATTCGGTCTGTGAAGGGTGAGCTTTGGATTGCGGGACGAGCATGCAGTAAGCAGTTACCTTCATCAATATTACCTTCTGAGTTATCACAAGAGAAGGTTAAAGCATTAGTGCATTTTGATAAGCGTCTGTCCAAGACGCCAGACTGGTACACAGCACTCTGGCGGCTAAAGAATGATCAACTTGAGCCAATACTTGTTCTTCCATCGAGAGGTGATTGTGCCTATCCGGGGTTGGTGGTGGAAGAAAATCGTGTCTTGATGAGTTACTACTCCCAGCATGATATAGATAAGGGACCAAAACCCGTATCTGGCGAAACTCCCAGCGAAATCTATTTGGCAGAGATTATACCGTAATCAGAATGAGTTAAAGATAGATATCTAAATATCTCTTCATGATTATTATTCCCAATACCTTACCTTATTTAGGAGGAGTAGGCCAGGGACCGGTGAGAAGATTTTTTCCCTCAAAATAAACTCCTTCTGGCTAGGTTATCTTGCATTCACCAAAATAAAAAAATCCCTAAAAAGGTAAGATCTCCAGATCTTTTTATAATAAGATAACTTCCAAAAAATACACATAAGATTTTAGGATTGGAGTAGTGTGAATATTAGTTGGAAGAGAAGTCTGTCCCTGTCAAATTATAAACTAGTCTGAGTTTATTAAATCCAGATTTGATAAATGTAGTGGACCCCAAAATTTTGCACAGTGGGTTAAGATTGTGTAAAATGAAAGAAGGCAAGGATTTCGTGGTGGTGAAACTTGAAGGTCTATGGTGGGTGGATTCTGATAAACCCTACCTTGAAGTTCCCCGTGAGGAATGGCGTTGGAAACTTCTTATCCGTCAACCTGAGTTCATAACTTCAGAAGTTGTTGAAAGAGCAAGGCAGGAGGTCATAAAAAAGAAAAAGGTTGAGCTAGTGAACGAAGTTAAGTTTAAGAAGATGAGAGAAAGTAGATGCATTCAGATATTGCATATTGGCTCATATTCTACCGAACCAGAATCAATAGCAAAAATGCGAAAACTGATGGAGGAGAATAATCTTGTTGAAAATGGTTGTCATCATGAGATCTATCTGGTTATGGGTTATCCAAGAAAATTACCTAATGAGAAATTGAAGACTATATTAAGACAACCTGTAAGGGAAAAAGATGAGAATGAATAATTGTGGCGGGCTTGGGCACTCTGCGGTGCTTTGCACCTTGCTCCTAACGGGGTCACTTAACAGGCGGATATGTAGCTCGCTAACGCTCGCCCAAATTTGCTATCGCAAACTTCACATATCCCCGGAACGTTGAGTGAAAGGCTGTCTAAAAATGGAGATTTACCATGAATTTACGGAGCAAATGGATTAACCTCATCTATAATATAACTCGGCAAGAGGTGAGAGTGCGGATTTTTTGATGCGAGAGCTTGACTTTTGTTTTGTATTTTATATAAAAGGGTATTATGAAAGAAAAGCTTTCTTATAAAAAAGCCGGTGTAAATATCAAAGTAGCCGATGAGGCTAAAAAAGAGATGGCTAAAAGCCTGGAAACAACCGATAGACGAGTTCTTAATAAAATGGGAGCTTTTGCTTCCTTATTTGAGGGGGTATTTCCAGAATATGAGCATCCTGTCTTGGTGTTAAAAATTGAAGAACCTGGGTCCAAGCAAAAGTTAGCTTTCCAATATAATCGAATTTCATCAATCTGTGATGACCTAATTAATCACCTTGTTAATGATATTATCGTTATGGGGGCAACTCC
>JAGGVN010000165.1 GCA_021158005.1 Candidatus Aerophobota bacterium
ACCTTACTGTGCTATATTTAGCTTTATAAAGAAGAATAGTTAAGCTTATGAAGGCTAAGGCACGATGTCACCTCTTAAATCCACTTTTACCAATTTTGGATTAATAAGATAAGCTCACCTTAAGAGATCCTAAAATTTTTCCCGAAACTGGAGAACAAATACTTGACACTATGCTTATTCTTGAATATCTTTATTTTATATGTCAGAGCCTTCATATACTGGTCTTAAAACTACGGGTAAAATTTCATTGTAGATATATGGCAAGACATGGATTATCTTATTGGGAAAATTCTATATCAACAGTTATCAGATCCGAGTTGGAATAAAACTCCATCTTCAGCTATGTTTGCAATTCGAGCCCTATGTGAAGTTGATTATAAGGAAAAAGCAAAAGATAGCATGGATTTTCTTAGAAGTATTTATGGAATCTCTGGAGATAAAGTCGTTGTTAATATAGACTCTTTATCTACCGTAGAAGATTTTAGAAATATAAAGAAAGCTATGATGAAACAAGACGAAAATGAGAATTTATATAGAGAAAAGGGGGAAGAAATTGACGAGAAAACATTTCATAGTAATTGGGTTAAAGGATTAATTCTGTGTGCGGAAGCATATTAGGGGGAACTTCCGCAAGAGGAACTTGCACATCTTGCGATACTTGTGGAGAAAGGTGTTGTAGATGAATAAGAAAGGTGGAAAATATTTCTACCCGGCAAGAGTGCCTTGGCGTACAGCGAGAATACTAATCGGATTAGGGTTGTGTGGTAGAAATGTAGAAAATAGCGAAACTGTTCAAAAAATTGCAAAGTGGTTATTGGAGCATCCCAACTATAGTAATGGGAGATGGCAAAGTGGAACTGGCGAATGGAACACATGGTTAGAAACCACAGCGTTAACGGTTCAAGCACTTCTATCGGTTGGAATATCTCCACAGAAAGATAGGATTCAAAAGGCTATTAAAAATCTTTATGATGCGCGAAGTGAATGGATTCAAGAGAGATAAAGAAATTGATGGTGTCACAGCTTTACAAGCGTATAGTTATGCTGGTGGAGATTTAACTAAAGTTTTAAGTGAAGTGATACACTTAACTAAATAAGGGAAAGATATAGCATTATGGATTAACGCAATAAAACCTGCAAGTGAGACATTAAGGAGATTTTGTCTCGTTTCTCAGACCGCTTCTGGATTAGTTGATGTAATCTGGAGATACATAAAAGATGATTTACCTGTGTCATTAGAATAATTTGATATAAAAATTAGGACAAAACTGACAATTTTTATTTCATATTCTCAGGAGGAAGAAAGTCATAATGACTGGGTATTAGATTAGCTCAAGAATTGATGAAAATATACAATGTTATCATAGACCAGAAGGATATAAGTAAATACAAAGATGTGACACAGTTTATGGAAAAGGGCATTGAAAAAGCAGATGTAATATTAACTATTTGTACACCAACTTATAAACAAAAAGCAGATGAGAAGACGGAGGGTGTTGGATATGAAGCACGCATAATATCCTATGAAATATATGAGGGTGCTAAAGAAAAAGGTAAAATGTTTATTCCCATTCTGAGAAAAAGAATTCCTGAAGAATCTCTTCCTAATTATCTAAAAGGGTATGAATATGTGGATTTCCGCCAAGATGAACGATTTGAAAGTAAAATTAAAAAGCTTATTGAAAAAATAAATAAAAAGAGGCGATACCATGATGAAGAAAGAACACAAAAAAAAGGTGTTTATCATACATGGAGCATATGGACATCCAAAAGGAAATTGGTTTCCGTGGCTCAGAAAAGAACTAGAAAAGAAAGAAGTAGAAGTGTATGTGCCAAAGTTCCCGACACCAGAAGGACAAATTTTAGATAATTGGTTTAAAGTATTTGATGAGTATATGAACATTATAGATGAGAATACAATAATGGTAGGCCATAGTTTAGGAACTGCGTTCATATTAAATATTTTAGGACGCATAGAGAGAGAAATAAAAGCAGCTTTTCTGGTAGCACCATTTGTAGGTTTACTGGGAAATCCAACATTTGATACAATCAACAAAACATTCACAGATAGGGAGTTTAACTGGGAAAAGATAAGAAGTAACTGCAAGAGATTTTATGTTTACAGTTCTGACAATGATCCCTACGTGCCGATAGACAAAGGTAAATTTCTTGCGGAAAAATTAAACGCAATGTTCAGAATAATCCATGGAACTAGACATTTCAGCGAATCTGCAGGATACACAAAATTTGAACTTTTATTGAAGGATATAGAGAAGATGCTATAACCGAAAGGAATCGTATACGGGATTGAAATCATTTGAAGAGAGATTAAGTGGATTTATTAAATATTCCACGGATTTTGCTTATATCTTATTAAAACATACTTGTGGGGTAGGTTATGTGAATAAAGAAAATTGCTCTTGGTATCATGGTGTTTGGCAATATCTGAGACTATGTGATAAAGCTTCGGCCCCTACTTGGCATTTTGAATTTTACACACAAGTATTAGATAGGATTTTAAAAGAGGGAACTTCTATTCTTATAAGTAGCGCTGCTGATTACAGCATGCTAGGAGACTGGTGAAAAAGTCTCTTCGAAAAAGTCACTTTACCGGTAGCTTTTAATTTTTTAGGAAAAATCGAAAAATTCTACCTCTAAATTTACTGTTTTGATAAAATCCATCTTAACAGTTAAAAGATTCGGTCTCAAATTGTTAAGTCAGGGCCTAATTTGCTCCTTTATCTTTATGTAGCTGCCGGGACAAGAGATATTCTGTCAATTTTGACCCTTTTATCGCTTTGCTCTTTGGTAACGCCCGGAGGACCAGTCAGCCAGAGGGTGAGAATCCCTCCTGTTAGTTGCCTATTACTGATAGTAGCGTTGTTGCAAGACACGGCACTGTGGTGATGCAACCTAAGAAGTTAGATGGATGCATACGAGCTTTGAAGTTCCTGTAATGGGAATGGAGCAAAGGCATCCTGCTTAGGTGAAGCTTGATACCTACTGCAACCAAGAAGATACACTCGATAGGAGAAGAAAATCTTCATTCCCATGTAATTAACATAAAGGGGAGAAGCTGGAGGCTAAAAGAGATGGAAGAGGCTATTCAATTTGCTGTGGATCCGGGAAAAGATAGTCATACAAAACCCTCTGAGGCTATCTTTTCATCTGAGGAAAGGTTTTCATCTTAACCAAAAAATGCGAAATACATCGAATTTGATGTATATTAGCCTCTCTGACAAAAAGAAGGTTTAGAAAATAGAGTCTGGCAGGTACTTAAGTGAAATTTATAGCAGGTTTACTTTTTTGAGATAATTCGTAAAAGTTCGTGTCCCTTAACCTCGTAAAAGTACCTGTCCTTTGACATCTGAAACTAAAATGTAAAAAGTACCTTGTTGTATTTTCCCCTGTTGCAGCTAATGGATTTAAAAACCTCACTTACCTCATCAATCCTGAACCCTTATCTCTCACAGGTTCAGGATTGATGAGGTAAGTGAGGTTTTTAAATCCATTAGCT
>JAGGVN010000117.1 GCA_021158005.1 Candidatus Aerophobota bacterium
GCTAACCTTTATATCGATGATCCCCGCTACAAGAATCTTTTTTATCAATGTGGTAAAGCTAAACTTCCGGTAATTTTTCACTTAGCAGTTAAGATTGGAGGTGTTTATGGACCGGTTGATGAGATAAGATTACCTCGTCTGGAGAAAATATTATCTGAATTACCGGATACTATCTTTATTGGTCATGCCATGGGTTTCTGGTCAGAAATTTCCTCTGATGTAAATGAAGAAACAAGAGGTAGCTATCCTGAAGGGCGGGTTAAAAGTCCTGGTAGAGTCCCCGAGCTTTTGAAGAAATATCCGAATCTTTATGGAGATCTCTCTGCGAGAAGTGGATTTAACGCTATTAGTCGAGATCCAGAATATGGTTATAAATTCTTGGAAGAATTTCAGGATAAACTCCTTTTTGGCACAGATATTTGTCATGTAAATCAAGATGTTCCTATTGTCCCTTATTTAAAGAATGCTTTAAAGGAAGGTAAAATTTCTAAGGTAGCTTTTGATAAAATAACAAGGAAAAATGCGGAAAGGCTGTTAGGGTTGTAAGCTCTAAAAAATTAGAAAAAGAAATATAATATGAATATATTATATCTACTGGGTATAGGTACTCCCACACCTACAAAATCGCGATTCGGAACCTCTTATATTTTAAAGTTAGATAAGAACTATCTAATGTTTGATTGCGAACCAGCCACCACTTATAAGCTTATTAAGGTTGGTCTATCCCTAACACAGACTTCCAAAAATTTATATATCCTCCAGATGGAAGAAAGGTTATTGTTTCTTAGCCAGGGAGAAGCAATTTAAAAATAGAAAAAGGATACCAAAAATAAAGGAGCATAAATATGAAGTTAAAAGCCGGAATATCTAAAGTAAATATTACTCCTCCTGTAGGTATTCCCCAGGCAGGATTTGCGGCGCGCACTGATGTATCCCGGGGAATACTGGATGACCTTTTCGTAAAAGTTCTCGTATTAGATGATACCAGGATAAAAATTGCTATCATAACCTGTGACCTTATTGGCTTAAGTAAAGATATAGTAAAAGAAATTCGCCAGTTAATTGAGAAAAAGACTAATATTAATGGAAATAAGGTGATGATTGCTTGTTCTCATACTCATTCTGGGCCTGTAATCAATGACCCCGGTTATTTAGAGGAGAAACTGATTAAAGCTATTCTCCCTGAATGGGCCAAGATTCTTCCTTATAAAATTGCCGGAGCAGTAGAAATAGCTGCAAATACATTGATAGATGCTCGATTAGGTATAGCCAGAGGTTATTCGGATATTGGTGTAAATCGCAGACTAAGAACTAAAGAGGGTAATATTGTCATTGGACCCAATTTTCAAGGAATGACTGATCCCACAGTGGGAGTATTACGTGTGGATCGAATGAATGGTTTCCCGCTTGCAGTATTAGTAAATTATGCCTGTCATGCGGTTACTCTCGGACCAGAAAATCTTTTCTTTTCCGCAGACTACCCGGGTTATATGATGAATATGCTTGAAAAACTCTGGAATAATAAGACAATAGTTATGTTTGCTAATGGCCCTGCCGGTAATATCAATCCCCGGATTCGGGGAAATTATAAAGCTACCAGGAAAATTGGCAGTATGCTTGCTGGCGAAGTCCTTAAAATAATAGAGACAATGGAAACAGACTCTCATATTAGCCTTAATATGGTGCGAAAGTCTATATATTTACCCTTAAAAAAATTTCCTTCTTTAGCTCAAGCAAAAGCTTACCTAAAAGAAAAAGAACAAGAGCTCTTAAAGGAAGATACGAGCAGGCTCCAAGGAGAGATTATAAGGGCAAAACACAAAATAAGAGTAATTGAAGAACTTCAACGATTAGAAAAAGAAAAAGATTTAAAAGCAAATAGAATATCTACCGAGATTCAAGCACTGAGAATTAATAATTCAGCTTTTATATCCTTACCCGGGGAAATCTTTGCAGAGATTGGACTTGCCATTAAAAGAAGGAGTCCCTTTGAGCAGACTTTCGTAATTGGTTATGCTAATGATTATATTAGTTATGTTCCCACAACAGAGTCTTATATTGAAGGAGGATATGAACCCGACTGGGCAATAGTAGATCGGGGAGCAGATAAAGTTATGGAGTATGAAGGAGTAGCATTATTAGAAAGATGTAAAACATCCGGGTGAGGAAAAATGAATTTAAACTCTCTGGCAAAGGGACTTTAATTAAATAACTCGGTGGAGAAACTTCCTTTAGAAAAGAAAGAAGCGGGAGAGAAAGCGTCTTAGAAATGTCTAATATACTAGGAGAGATTTAAAGCCTATATATTATAGGGCTAATTTTTCAATGAAAAGAGATTTATGAAGAGAGAAGGAAAGAGATGAAGTGGTATGAGAAGCCAGTAAGAATGATGCGCTGGGATTATATGAACAATATTACAAAAATGAGAGAGATGGATTTAGATAAATTGGCTAAAATGAAAAAAGAAAAATGGCATATTAACTGTGAGTGGATTGTGGGAACACCAGGAATTTCTCCGGGGGGAGGATATTTAACTACCTTTAAAGCAGAGGGTTTCCAAAGATACCCTGGATTTGAAGATTTTGATTCTTTAAGAGAATATCTTCCTTATGCTCATAAGTATGGAATCAAATTGTTGGTTTATCTTAATATGCACTGGTATTCTTATGAATTTGCTAAAATCCATCCCGACTGGGAACAAACTACTTCAAACGGCCAGGCTTATGGGAAAATTCATCCTCTTTATGGAAATGGCACCACTTTTTGTGTTAACTCCCCCTGGAGAGATTGGGCTTTTAAATTGATTAAAGAGACAATGAAAGCGAAGGTAGATGGAATCTTTCTCGATGGCCCGGTAGTCTTTCCTGATTGTTGCTATTGCCAATATTGTCAGGAAAAGTTCAAAAAAGTCTATGGAAAGGATATCCCCGGAGTAGAAGATTGGAAAGATAATTTATGGAAAAATTTCGTAGAATTTAGACGTAATTCTTTGGCAGAATTTTTAAGAGATGCTCAAAATGCAGTGAAAGAAATAAATCCAGAGGGAGTAATATTTTTAAATGCTGGCGGCTGGCAACCCTCTGGCTGGAGGGCTGCCCGTGATATAGAAAAGATGGAAAGCTATCAGGACTTTAATGGAGCAGAAGAGTTTTTTCATTCAAAAAGAGCAAGGACTATCTTCGATACTTCAATGATGGCAAAATATTTAAGAGCAGGAGAAAAACCGGCAGTAGTCTTTAGCGACTACACTATGGGTTCATGGCATTACATTCCTCTGGAACCTGCGGAAATGAAATTGGCTTTAGCTCAAACTATAGCCAATCAAGCTAATCCCTGGTTTGCTTTTTTCGACCCTTTAGCTAAAAATAGAGGAGCAAACGAACCCGTAGCGGAGATTTTGGAATTTGCAGAAAAAAACGAAGAATATTATATAAAAAGCTCATCTGTAGCCAGAATAGCCCTTCATTTTTCTCGTCAAAGCTCTACTTATTATCTTTCTCAATTTGATTCTCTTTATAAGGATATTGGCACAGGCAAAGAAGAAGGATTGATGGTAGACCAGGGGACCGGGAAATTAGTAATAGACTGGAGAAAGAGAAAATCAGTTAATGAATTTTTACTTTATAATGCCTATTTAGGTTCTTATTTATCTCTCACCAGGGGTCATATTCCCTTCGATATTATCTTAGATAAAGATTTGACCTTGAAAAAGCTTAAAAGATATGAAGTTTTAATTCTCCCCAATAGTGCCTGTTTAAGTAAAAAACAAAGAGAGAGTATAAAGGAGTTTATTGGACAAGGAGGGAAATTATTTACTTCCTTTGAAACTGGCTTTTATGATGAGAGAGGAAATTTAGTAGAAGATAAAGATTGGAAAAATTTTTTAGGAGTTGAGAAAATAGAGGGTCTTTTCCCTCCTATGGCAGGAGAAAACTACATAATTACGAAAGAGGAGTTTGGCAGGTTCCAAAAGAATAAACTGATAGAAAGACCTATTTTAGCACTAAAAGTGAAAGCAGAAAATGGAGTAAAAACTCCTCTTTTTTTCTTAAATCCTATCCCAAGAGTATATATGCCCCTGGGAGATGTCTCCAGTTATCCAGCACTATTAATTAAGAAATATATAAAAGGAAAAATTATTTATTCCCCCTCTCTTTTAGAAGCATTTTATGGAGAATATAGAATAAAGAGTTCCTCTTATTTGATAAATCAAATAGTAGAGATGCTCTCCCCCAAAAAAATAATAGAAGTAAAAGCTCCTCCCACCGTAGAAGTAGAAATCTATTACCAGAAAGATTCCTCCCGGTATATTATTCATTTAATCAACGGTAGCGGAGATATGGAAAGACCTATTAGTAATTTTATCCCTGTATTTGAGATAAAGATAAAGATTAATAAGAAGGATGTCAAAAGAGTATTTAACCTCAGAGATAAGAGGAAACTGGAGAAAATAAATGATTTTTATGTCCTTCCAAAATTGATCGATTACGATATAATAGTTATCGAACTTAAATAAAGAAAATGTATTTCTCAGGAGGAGAAAAATGAAGATTTTAATCCTGACAGACCTTGAGGGAACTGCCGGAGTTGTAGATTTTGAAAGTCAGACATATGCGACAGGGAAATATTATGAGAAGGCAAAAGAACTCTCGACTGAAGAGGTAAATTCTGCCTGTGAGGGTGCTTTTGAAGCCGGAGCCAAAGAAATCCTTGTAATTGATGGACATGGACCAGGTGGAATTATTCCCTGGAAAATACACCCCAGGGCGCATCTTCTTCACGGAAGACCGATAAGTAAATTCTGGGAATTTGATAAAGATTGGGATGGAATATTTTTGCTTGGCCATCATGCTATGAATGGAACCGAAGATGGAAACTTAAATCATACCTATTCAA
>JAGGVN010000090.1 GCA_021158005.1 Candidatus Aerophobota bacterium
AATACCAGGGAAGCGCCCGGAAAAGGAACAATGAACTGGAGAGAAATTATCAGAGCTTTATATGATATAGAATATGGAGGAGGTATCTCCTTAGAGCCATTACCCAAAGGTGCTTCCCCTTACGAAGCTAGAGAAGGAGTTATCCCCAGAAAGAAATTAGATGCTGACTTAAAATATGCTCTTAACTACCTTAAAAGAGAGCAAGAATTTGTAATGGAGTATGTCTAATTTTGAGGTCAATTAATATTCTGAGCTAACGAAGAAATATCCATGTCTCATATAATCAAGTTACATCTGATAAAGAATAAGGTACTGAGGATATGAGATTTGACAAAGATAAAACATCATATACTTTTTGTTAAGGATAAACCTTAACGCCAATGTAGTGTGGGGCTCATCCCCTGCCTATTTTGATTAAGCTGACAAATAAAGAATAACTCAAGGGAATCGGATAAAAACCTTAAAAATGGGGAAAAATATTGTTTCAAATCTTCTTTTGGACCATCAAACTGAAGAATTTATAACTAAATACATAGAAAAGATAGCAAAAATTATTCTAAAAAGTCCCCATACGGCCATAATAGTTTCCAATGAAGTTGGATGGAGAATAGTCCTTGAAAGTGCATTGGGAAGAAAATTTAGAGATATTTTAGGTAAAAGCAACCAAACAATGGCAAAATACGCCCAAAAAGTTTACTTAATGGTTTCGGGAATACCTGTTAAACTAAAAAATCTCCAATCTGGTAGCCGCAACTTTTAAGTTGCGTAAGAAAAAACTAATACATAAAAACACAGGTTAAAGCTTCTAAACGCAAGGCTCTCAAGCCTCGCGACTACCACTCCCGACTACCAATTACAAAAAATTACTTTTAACAGTACCCGTTCCAATTTTAAGAGAAAAAATGAAAAAATTAGAAAAGACAATTCAGAAAATTAAGCCTCTTGATACTCAGCTTATGGAAGAAACTCAACAAAGACTAAATAATCTTACTAAGCCAAAAGGAAGCTTAGGAAGACTGGAAGAATTAGCCAGGAAAATCGTGGGAATTACCGGAAAGAAAAACCCTCCTCTTAAGAAAAAGGTAATTTTTACTCTCTCTTCTGATCATGGAGTGAGACTTTTCCCTCAAGAGGTTACTCTGCAAATGGTTAATAATTTTGTCCGGGGAAAAGCCGCTATTAATGTATTAGCAAAAGAACTAGGAATGAAAGTAATAGTGGTAGATATAGGAGTAGCTAAAGACATTCCTTCTCATCCAGATTTAATTATAAAAAAGATAGGATACGGGAGAAAAAAATATAGCTAAGGGACCAGCTATGAGTAAAGATGAGGCTATCAGAAGTATTGAGACGGGAATAGATATCTTTGAGGAAGAATTGGGAACTTATGGAATCGATATAATGGGTACAGGGGAAATGGGTATAGGAAATACTCTCCCAGTAGTGCCATTACAGCTTTTATTACTGGCGCCCCGATTGAAAAAGTTACTGGAAGAAGAGCAGGCATAAATAATGAGCATCTCCAGAATAAAATAAAGGTAATTAAAAAAGCTTTAGAGGTTAATCATCCTGACCCCAAGGACCTCCTTGATATTTTAGCTAAGGTGGGAGGATACGAAATTGGGGGAATTAGCAGGATGTATATTGGCGGCAGCAAGTCATAGAATTCCGGTAGTAATAGATGGATTTATCTCTACAGCAAGTGCTTTAATTGCTACAAAATTAACTCCTTTAGTTAAAGATTACCTTATTGCTTCCCATAGATCAAAGGAAAAGAGGCATCAAATTGCCTTTGAATACCTTGGTAAAGTTCTCTTATTTGACTTAAATATGCGTTTAGGTGAAGGGACAGGAGCGGCTCTCGGAATAACTCTTGCTTATCTTTCAATTAAAATACTAACAGAAATGGCTACTTTTGAAGAGGCAAAAGCTTCTTAAGAGTTCCCCGTTCTTAGTTCGATTAAGAAATTTTAAACAAACTTTACAAACACCCTGATAGAGAAATTTGAAGAATTAATTTAATGAAAAAGTCTCTTATAATTTTGCTATGTGGAGTGGAAATATAAATGAAATATTTTCTTATAGCTCTCCAATTTTTGACTATAATCCCTTTAAGAAAGAGTATAAAAATAGAGGAAAAAGATTTATCTAATTCCCTAATTTTTTTCCCTGTAATAGGGTTAATTATAGGAATATTTCTAATTTTAATTAATTACCTTATTTCTTCTTTCTTTTCTCCTTTAGTAGTGAATACCTTAATAATCATCATCTGGATCGGGATGAGCGGAGCTCTTCACTTAGATGGATTCTGTGATACTATTGATGGACTTTATGGAGGGCAAACTAAGGAAGAAAGATTAAAAATAATGAAAGATAGCTCTATCGGAGCTAAAGGGGCTATTGCTCTCATCTGTTTACTCATACTGAAATTATCCCTCTTAATGGAAATATCCCCTCAATATAAATACCAAGCACTATTATTTACTCCTATGATAGGAAGATGGGGAATGGTAATGGGGATCTTCTTAGTTCCTTATGCCCGAGAAGAAGGAATGGCTAAATCTTTTATTAAATATAAAGATACAAAACAACTCTTCTGGGCAAGTTTAATTACCCTTACTACAGGGTTATTTTTATTTAAATTCATTTCCCTGGGGATAATAGGATTAGACCTTGGGATTATCTTTATTTCAACATTGTATCTTAAGAGAAAAATAGGAGGAATTACTGGAGATACCCTGGGAGGATTAAACGAAATTATAGAAGTATTTACTCTTTTAATTATCTACTGCTTTATAATTAGGTAAGTATTACTAAAAATGTGGAGGAGGATCCTCCGCACTACAGTAGTGTTGGAGTTCATCTCCAACAAAGAAATAAATTATTTCAACAAAAAAATTTAAAAAAGGAGCTAAAAATGGAAAAAGAGACAACAAAAGTAAGGGTAATTTTTACAACTTCTAAACCAGGGATACCCACATGGCCCTATATTAACTATGATTATCAAAAAAGGGCTAATGAGATTATGGGAATTTTAAGAGAAAACTCAGAAAATATCGAATTTTCTGAAAGTTTAATCTCTTCCAGAGAAGACGTAGAAAATATTTTAAGAGAAAAAAACGAATATGATGGCTATTTGGTCTCTATGATTGGAGGTATGTGGACAGAAGTAGCAGAGAAAATTGCAAAAATAGGTCGTCCTGTTGTTTTAGCAGACGATTTATACGCTGGCTCTGGAGGATTTCTAAGAACATTTTCTTTAGCAAAAAGAGAGGAACTTCCTTTAGTAGGAATTGCTTCCTCTAATTTTCAGGATACGATAGATGCTGTTAAATTATTTTCTGTCATTAAAAAAATGAAAGAATCTAAAATTTTGGTTATTCGTAACTCCGAAGTTGACAGGATAACCAGTAAAATAAAAGAGACCTTTGGAACAGAAGTGATAAGAATGAACTCTCAGGAATTAAATTCTTATTATGAAAAAACTAATATCAAAGAAGCAGAAAAGTGGAAAGATAAATGGATAAAAGAAGCATTAGAAGTAGTTGAACCAACAGAAGATGAGATTTTAAAGTCTGCTCGTTTGTATCTTGCTTTGAAAAAAATAATGGAAGAAAAAGAAATTGATGCAGTTACTATAGATTGTTTAGGACTATACTATTCTAATAAACTTATTGCCTATCCTTGTTTATCGTTCTTTCAACTTAACAATGAAGGCTCTACAGGAGTATGTGAAGCAGATTTAGATTCTACAATAACTCAACTAATGATAAGATATTTGGCTGAAAGACCAGGTTATGTTTCTGATCCGGTTATTGATATTGCTTCTAACCAAATAATTTATGCTCACTGTGTAGCTACGAATAGAGTTTATGGAACAGATGGCTTAGCTAATCCCTATTTGATTCGTTCTCACAGTGAGGATAGAAAAGGTGCCTGTATCCAATCCCTTATGCCTTTAGGCAAGATAGTAACCTCTATTAAGGTAAACATTATGGAAAAAGCATTATCTATTCATCAAGGTAAAACAGTAGCTAATGTAAACGAAGATAAAGCCTGTAGAACTAAGTTAGCTGTAGAATTAAATGCAAGAAAAATATTAAATAATTACCATTTTGAGAAATTTAGCTGGCACCGAGTGACTTTTTATGGGGATTGGAGAGAAAAAGTAATAAATTTAGCTCATCTTTTGGGATTAGAAGTATTTGAGGAAGACAAATAATTCTTTCTGCAATTTGGTAGCCGCAACTTTTAAGTTGCGTAGGTAATGTCAAAAATTATAGTAAATATGAAAAAATAAATATAAAAGATTACCAAAGTAAAAAGATGAAATTATCTTTGAATAAAAGGAAATAAACATGTCTTGCGTTGAGAAAGAGATTTTCATAAAAAACAAAAGTATAATACAAACCTTTAAGGTATTTGGGGAAAAATTGGTTAGTAGTGAAATTCGGAATGCTTTTACTGAAAATAAATTAAAAAGCAAAGAAGAATTCTATATTAGGTTAGCCAAGTTTAGTGGGCAAAACTCTAATCAAGAGATTCAAAAATTTCCCGGGAGAAAAGAAACTCAAGGTATAATAAATGAAAACTTCCTCAGAGTGGAAGCAGGACATCGCTTAGCAAAAAGGAGAAAAGCTCAAACACAGGATTTTACTCAATTAATAAAAAACGAGTCAAGAATAGTTAAGGCTTCCGAATTCAATTTAGTTAATTGGCGAAAAGAAAAAGGCACTCTTCAAGAAGAAAAACTTATATTTTATCTTTCAAACTCTCGTGAAAATTTGGAGGTGGAGCTTACATATAAGTTAAGAGAGGGACCTTATCTTTATAAAGAGATAAGGATAAAAAATGGGGGTAATAAGAATATCTGGATTTTGGACATTGATGTGCTGGAGGTAGAAATAGATAATTTCTCATTGGATTCTTCTCCAGAAGATGGATTTCCTGAATTCATTAATGAAGAGTTTTTTGTGGGAGTAGAATTCCCTGTATGGACAAAGGTAATCCAGGGAAAAAGGTTAACTCTGTGGCATCATCCCGGTAAGTTACTGGAGCCGGCTGACTCCTTAGTTAGCAAAAGAGCGATAATAGGGGTTTCAAAAACCGGCAAAATAAAACAGCAATTTCGAAATTATATTACTGATATTTCCATCGGAAGAAAAAAGGTAGAGGAGAGACCTATCTCTGTATATAATGATTGGGGTACGCATGGCAGTGAGGGAGCAACTGAGGAGGAAACTTTAAGTCGGATAAATCTATTAAGAGAAGTTAAAGAAAACTATGGAATAATTTTCGATTACTATATCATAGATGATGGATGGGCAGAGCGTGGTGATGAGCCCTGGCGAATTAAGAAGAAAAACTGGCCTCTTGAATTTAAGAAATTAGCAAAGGAGCTTAATACTATAAATGCAAAATTAGGTCTGTGGATGACTTTTCGCTGTTTAGCAGAGAAAGAATATAAGAAAAATTTTAAAAATGGTGTCTTTAAACTAATTGATAAATATAAACTTAGCTGGATTAAGCTTGATGGAGGAGTTACTGAATGTGATAATCCTGGGCATGGACATCTCCCTGAGAAAAAGTATTCTCAAGAAGCTATTTTTGAATCTCTTATTGAACTACTTTGCGAAATAAGAAAAAGAAATCCAGAAATAATAATTCAGCATTGCTGGGGGATAAATGAAAGTCCCTGGTGGGTAATGCATTACGATATGCTCTTTTGCAAAGTAGAGTCAATTCCTCATTTAGGAATTGCTCCTATTCCTGCGCTCCATTTAAGAAATAGCCTGGATATCCGCCTGGATCAGGCAATAATTTCTCAATATGAGGAAGGATTCATTCCCTGGACAGTGGCCGATGATGATGGAGTATACATCATAGAACCTATGAAAAATTGGAAGGATAACTTAATATTAAGCTGTCTGGGACGAGGAAATGGAAAATTTCAAATATACGGAAAAATTGAGCTCCTTAAAGATAAAGACTGGGAGTTTATGCAGAAAACATATAATTTGTTAGGAGATTGCTATCCTGTATTTTTAAATACAGAGAAAATTTTTGGCAGCCCTCAAAAAGGAGAAGTATACGGATATTCTCATTTTCTAAAAGATAAAGGATTTATGGTGTTAAACAATCCCTCTTTTAAGGAGAAACAAGTTAATCTATCTCCCTGGGTAAAAAATATTGATATTAAATTAGCTCCTTTTAAGCTTTTATTATTAGAAATTTCTCGGGAAGGAAAAGAATGGAAAATAATAGAATGCTTAAAAGAAAAACAAATTGAACAGGTAAGCAAAAAACTTCCAATAAAAAGAGATAAATTTTCCTCTTTTAAAGAAATCCCTTATTCTAAGATAAAAGGTTTATCTCCAGTAGAGACTAAGGTTCTGAAAACAAGGATTGAAAACATTAAATTCTCTACCCCTGATAAAACTTATACTAAAAATATAAAAGGATGGTTAAATGCTCCTCAAAATGCATCCTGGTGGGTAAATCCCCGGGGAAGAAGAAAAGAGATGTGCTATCGGTTAAACTTAGGGAAGTTGCATTATCTTAGTAAAATAGAATTAGAAAATTCTTCTTTTCCTGAAAAGTACTCAATCTCTATCTCTTCTAATCTTATCCAATGGGAGAAAATAGGAATCTTTAAAGGGAGAGATAGAGAATATATCAAACTACCCTCAATGGCTACTCAGTATATAAAGTTAATTCCAGAGTGGAATAAGAAAGAAGGAGGGGATTGGGGAATAAAAAAAATAAGATTATTTGAGAAAGATAAAGGAAGTGAAAAAGAGATACCCTCTTCTTTTTGGATTAGAAATGGGCTTTATTATAATCAGACAAATATAAAACGAGTATACTATACCCGAATAAAATTGGAAAATTCTGCCCTGGGAAAATTATTATGTATTCCTCTTCAAACTATGTTGAATGAAAGGGGGTGGCATAGCCAGAAAATCCGGGGATATAATGTCCCTCATAATAATATTTTTCTTATAGTTATGGTAGAAGGGAAACAAATTATATTTCAAACAACACCAGAGCTTCACTTTGTTTCAGGAGGTTCATGGATTACCTTTTTCCACCGTGTTCTTCCCGAGATGGTTGGCAAAAGAATAGAACTATTTGCTATTTCAGGAGACACTCCAGAAGAAGTTATCCTTCAAGGGAATATTTATTTAATCAAATGATTCTCTAATTTAAGAAGGAAATTAAATGATTAAATCTGTAGTCGATGGATGTATTCCCAAAAGTGTTTTTGCTCAGGTAGAAATAAAGAACCTGAATTTTAACTATCTTTATCGAGTGGAAGGAACCAAATTTTCTTCTCCTTTAAAAGAAGTAACTTATAAAAATTATCAGCTATTTAATTTAAAATTTTCAGGTAATTGGTTTTTGGACCTCAAAGCTCAAGAATTAGAAAACCTTGATTTTGTTAGAAGTCATGGACGGAAATTTGACAAAAACAATCAGGAAATAAGTCCAGAGAGCAAAAATGCCATAACCCACTGGTATCTTCACCCTCATGACAAGAAATGTATTATAACAAGTCACAAATTCCATCGATTACCCGAAGAAACACTGGAGAAATTCTCTTTCAAAGGACCTTCTATTAAATATACTCTCTCCAAGCAACTTCTTAGTCTACCAGAGCAAAAATTCTCCTTGCTCTTTGATGATGTCTCTAAGATAAAGATCAAGGGCAACGAAGTCTCCTTAAAGACAAAATCTCAAGAATATGAGTATATAATTTGTTTTGATGAGCTTGCCAAAAAAGTTAAACAAAGATTAAAACTACAGGTTAAGATAAAACCGGATATTACTCAACCAGCAACATATTTGATAAAAGACAAAGAGAGGGAATTGGTAGTCAATATTGGTAATATCCCTGATGATTTGGGAGAAGCTGAGTTAAATTTATACGGATGTATATCTTTAAAAAAGAAGGTATATTTAAATAAAGAAGGCTATTCTTTAAGATTTAAGATAAAACCTAAATTTGAGGGAATTATCCCCCTTTTACTCTTTATTGAAGGAAAAGACTTTATTTTTACCAGAATTTTTGAGATCTTTGTCCTCCCTACCCGGGTTTTATCCCCAGATCATCATTTTAACGGCATTTTTGTAGAATATCTTCGCTCAATGCATCAAAGACACATTTTTAATGTTGTCCCCGAGGAGGATCCCCGGGGGATGATGGTATATCACTATGGCTTCTGGCCAAGAAATCTTTATTCTTATAATCTTTTTTGTTTCGGATTTAATAAATTAGGTCTACAAATGATAAAAACTTTTGGTTTTCTTTTAGAGAAATATCGTTTTCTCTTCGACGCTTATTCCCTAAGAGGAGAAGAAATATTCTCCAATCCCTTAGTATCCATTTCTAATGATGGTATTGGTTTTTATCTTTTTCAAACAGGAAAAATTTTACTTCGTGATCCCGGAAGGTTCGATAGCGATTTTAAAAGAGGAATTGAATTAGCCATAAAATGGTTAAATTACTCCACTCACTGGAATGGGCTTTTGATGGATAAGACTGAGGCAGTAGACCACTGTCGTTCAGAAAGATTGAGCGGAAATCCTTATTCCCAGGGAATATGTATGGCCGGTTTAAAAATTACTTCTAAGGCAATGAGGTTAATTGGAGAAGAAAAACTTGCTCAAGAAGCTGAAGAGCTCTTTGAAAGACAAATTAAGGGTTTTAAAGAACTCTATAAGGATTTAGGTTATTTTAGAGATATTACCTTTCTTAACTCCTCTAATCTTTTTTCATCTTATTCTATGTCATCCCCTGGTGATTTCCTTTTAGACCCCGAGGTTGAAGAGCTAAGCCTCAGGAAGATGATAAAGAAGACGGCGGAAATAATCAGAAAGAATAATACCGAGGAGGATAATCCTTATTTAATTAGCGATAAAAGAGGTTCTGTAGGTATGAGTTACTCTCAGTTAGGAATGGTAGCGGCTCTTATTAACTTAGGAAATATTTCAGAAGCCTGGAGATTTCTTAAGGAAATTTTACCTTATGCTCTTTCCACGAATCTAAAATATGTTCTTCCTGAAGGGATTATTCTATTCTCTAAAAAAGATGATAAATTGGGGGAAAAGATGAGAGAGAAATATTACAAAGTAAAGGAATTTTGCCAGAAGAGAGCTCCTCATCTTTTCAATGAACGGTCAGAGAAAATGCCTGGCTGGCCTTATAATCCGGGTAATTTGGTGCATATGAGTTATTACCTTTTTGTAGTAGATCTTATATGTGGAGTATTCCACAAAAATGGAAAAGAAAAACTCAGCATTTATCCCAAAATACCCCCTGATTGGGATTATTTCATTCTTGAGGAGTATAGGACAAGATTTGGTCCTGTAAGTTACCAATATAAAAGAAAAAAGGGAAGTATTGAATTCGAGCTTAAAAAACCATTCGTAGAGACAGAAGTAATTCTTGGTTCGCTACCTCAAATAAAAGAAGTAAAGATAAATGGTAAAAAAATCCACTTTCAGTCTCTAAAAACTCCTGAGGGAATATGGGTTAAGATGAATATAAAGGAAGAAGACCTTACTGTAAAGATTATATGTAAACCTTAAACTTGAATTAAAAATTTCTCCCGGAAAAACTACCCTATTCTCTCAGTTACTCGACTTTAACAAACCATAGGTAAGAGAGACTCTTTTATAAATAATTAAACTCCCCAAAAAATATTTTGCCCTTAGTAAGACTGAGTAAATTAGGCTATATTAACTTTAAAATTAAGCGAAGGGGTAAAATGAAGAGAAGAATTAATTTTTTTGTCAATACCTGGATTTTTGGGAAGGTAACCTTAAAGGAAACTATTGAGAGAGTAGCTTCTTTAGGATACGACGGCATAGAATTGGTAGGTGAACCTGAAATTTATCG
>JAGGVN010000010.1 GCA_021158005.1 Candidatus Aerophobota bacterium
AAAAAATTTTGCCTCTGGTAAAAAAATATAAGACAGGGATAGTTGCCTTAACAATGGACGATAAAGGAATGCCTGAAGATTATGAGGGAAGAATGAGAATCACCAGGGATTTAGTAAAAATAACTCAGAAAGAAGGAATTTCTTTGAATAGAGTCTATTTCGATCATCTTGTTCGCCCTGCTTCCACCAACCCGGGACAGGCAAGATTCATTTTAGATGCTGTTAGGGCTACCAGAAAGGAATTTCCCGAGGCTCATATTGTTCTGGGAGTATCCAATATTTCTTTTGGAATCCCCAAGCGCAATAACTTAAATAAAGCTTTTCTGGCTATGCTCATTGCCGCTGGATGTGATGGAGTAATTATCGACCCCTGCGAGGAGGGAATGATGACTACTTTATTTTCTTCTCGAGCAGTCCTTGGATTAGATGAATACTGTATGGATTATATCTCTGCCTATCGTGAAGGAAGATTATCTTCTTAAAAAATGAGAGATAGATATTATAAATTTTCCACCTATCTTAAAGAAAGATTCGGAGAAAGGGTTCATAAGGTAAGCGTAGATGCAAATTTTTCCTGTCCTAATCGCGATGGCAAAATAAGCACTAAAGGTTGTATCTTTTGTAATAACGAAGCTTTCAGTCTTCACACCCGAACAGGAGGAAGAGGATCATCTCTGGAAGAACAAATTAGAAGAGGAATAGAGGCAGCAAAAAAGAGATTCAAAGCAAAAAAATTTATTGTTTATTTTCAAGCATATACCAATACCTACGCTCCCATAGATGTATTAAAGAAAAAATACGATGTAATAAAAAAATTTAAGGATATAGTGGGGTTATCTATTGCTACCCGACCTGACTGTATAGATGAGGAGACTCTAAATTTAATTGAAAGTTATAAAAATAATTATGAAGTCTGGTTAGAATACGGATTGCAAAGTATCCATAATAAAACTCTAAAATTTATTAACCGGGGACATACATTTGAGGATTTTCTCAAAGCAGTTGAAATCACCAGAAAACATAAGATAAAAATATGCACCCATATTATTATAGGATTACCTTACGAAACAAAAGATATGATTTTAGAAACAGCAAAAAAAATGGCTCATCTTAAGATAGAGAGTATAAAAATCCATCCTTTACATATTGTAAGAAGGACAACTCTGGAAAAATTATTTAGACAGGGAAAATATACTCCCCTTGAGCTGAATACTTATTTAGATATACTCGTCGATTTTCTGGCGTATTTGTGGCCTAAGACGGTAATTCAAAGAGTTGGTGCTTATTGTCCACCGAATCTTCTGGTAGCACCTCTGTGGATACTGGAAAGAAATCGGGTAGAGAAAGAGTTAGAGAAAAGGTTGATAGAAAAAGATTATTTTCAAGGCAAATTTTATTAAAGGCAAAAATGAGGGTTTGTCCTCCCAAGAGAAAAAATTTAGCCCGAGAAAAATATCTTTTTATTTGAAAAGGGTAGTGATGAGAGGATATATTCAGGTATATACAGGAAGTGGAAAGGGTAAGACGACAGCGGCTTTTGGACTGGCTTTAAGAGCAGCGGGAGCGGGATTAAAAGTTTATATTGGTCAATTCTTAAAAAAAGGAAGCTACAGTGAGCTCAACTCTATAAATAAGCTCAAGGAATTTATTAAAATAGAGCAATTTGGAGCAAAACATCTTATAACTGAGAAAATTAGAGAAGAGGATAAAGAACTTGCCCGAAGAGGATTCGAAAGAATAAAAAAAATTATTTTTAGTGGAGAGTATGATGTGGTCATTTTAGATGAGGTTAATATTGCCCTCTACTATAAGTTACTATCTGAAGAAGAGTTAATAGAGGTAATTAAGAAGAGACCTTCTCATACAGAGATAGTTTTAACGGGAAGATATGCCTCTTCTCAAATAATAAAAATAGCAGACCTTGTGACCGAAATGAAACAGATAAAACATTATTTTTCAAAGGGAGTTAAAGCGAGAAGAGGAATTGAGAAATGAATCTTCCTATACAGAAGACAACAAAACATTTAAGGAAGCTAAACAGGGTTTTTTATGTCTTTAAGAGGTTATAATTTCTTCCCAATCTTTTTCTTTCCAAAGCTTGCGAACCTCTTGAAGTTTATCTAATAGAATTTCTCTTGTTTCTTTATCTTCAACTAAAGGAGTCTTTTTAAAGTAATCTATTAAATGATCAATTTTCTTTAAGACAATTTTCTTTGCTCGTTCTTTTATTTTAAGTATTTTCTTTGATTGCCCTTCTATTTTTCCTGCCGAGGAAATTCTTTCTCTTAGTTTATTACTCCATTCCTCAGGCACTTTTCCTGTATTGATAATCGCCTCGGCAGATCTGTGTTTTTCATTTACATACTTACCGGTAATTTTGCCCATTAGTATAACGGCAAGTCTTAAAGTTAAAACAAAGAAAACAATAAAGGCTAAAAAGATAAGGAAAATCTTTAACAATTTAAATAACTCCCTTAAGATCAAGCCCCTTAGCAAAATGACAAGCTACAAAGTGCTCGGGAGTAACTTCTTCCCATTCTGGTTCAATTTCCTTACAAATACTTATTCTTGATAGCCACAGAACTCTCAGAATTTGGCGAACACCCGGGAAATCTATAGATTACTGGCTAATGTAATCCTGCAGCCCACAGAGCTCCTCGCACAAGAAGGAGACAAAAAATCTCGTGCTGGCAAGCCTTTTTATCGTGTCCTAAAGCTAAATAAAAGACACGCCCCTTTCCCCAATTCTTTGTCCAGGCAACAGGCATAGCTTTCCCTTTCCACAAAGCTGAACAGAGAATATTAACCCGGGGATCAAAATCTAAGATATATTGTTCATCTGTAACCATAAATTCTGTAAGGTCTTTGGTAATGGGATGCTGGGAATCAACAACGCTCACCTGATATTCTCGATAATGGGGATGAGTAACGAAGTATCCTCCTACCATAGCTCGATACTCAGGACATTCCCTGAAAGAATCTGCTGCCGAGTGAATACCCACATATCCCTTTCCTGAAGCTACAAAATTGAGGAGTCCGTTTTTCTGAGCATCGGTAATTTTTCCCACGGTGTAGTAGAAAACAATAAGCTCGTAAGGGTCTAAGTTCGGGCTCACCAGAATAGAAAGATCATTTTCTATTTGGGTAATTTCAAATTTTCTGCTCTTTGATAAAGCCTCAACAATAGCTTCACCACATCCTTTAAAATCATGAATTTCTCCTCCTGTAAATACCAATGTCTTTATCTTTCGCATATGCCCCCCTTTTTTTAATTTTGCAAAATAGTATCAAAAACTAACATAATGTCAAGTAAAGCTCCCCGCTATAAAGCGAGGAGGATTTTCTAAACACCATCTTCCTTTATAGGTTTTATAAGACTACCACATTTGGTACAGATAAAAGCAGTCATTCCACCGGAGTAACACCCTCCCTACCCACAAGGGGTGAGGCATCAAAATTTTGGACATGAGAGGATATTTGCTTTTTTATTATTTTTACCTCTTAGATCATCAATAAAAGCCAATTCCTTTTAATTTTCTCCTCCCATCTATTTTCTTATTAAAAACTTCTCTTTTTAATTTATTTCCCCCAGGATTTCCCAAATCAGCATTAACTTTCAATTTTTCTGTAATTTATCGTGAGCTCTTGACATTTTTCTTAAACCAATTATAATCATAATATATAATAGACAATAAACATTTATATTATAAGGAATAGTTAGCTAAATG
>JAGGVN010000024.1 GCA_021158005.1 Candidatus Aerophobota bacterium
GGCAGAGTATAGCAAAGCTAAATTGTTCTGTATTTTTTTTACAAAGGAGTAATTTTTAAAACTTTCTTAAGAAAAATATAATATTAAAATTAGAAAAGTCAAAATTTTAAAATACAATAAAGGTTGACAGATACTTAAATTCTGTTATTTTAAAATTATTAAGGAGAGAGATAAATGCTATCTGTATCTACTCATATTTATACCGTGGATGAAATTACCAGTTACCTGAAAGTGTTAATAGAGAACGAAGAAAAACTTCAGGACATCTGGATAAGAGGAGAAGTTTCCAATTTTAAATCCCCCTCGCGTCACCTCTATTTTTCCCTGAAAGACGGAGAAAGTCTTCTTTCCTGTATAATGTTTCAGGAGAAAGCCCAAAATCTTAACTTTGCTCTTAAAAATGGATTGGAGATAATAGCAAGAGGGAATATAGGACTTTATAAACCTCAAGGAAGGTATCAGCTTTATGTAGAAGAAGCCTTCCCTGTAGGAAAGGGAGTTCTCTATCTTGCTTTTGAACAACTCAAAGAAGAACTTAAGAAAAAAGGATATTTCGACCCCCAGCATAAAGTCCCCCTACCCTACCTTCCCTCCCGGATTGGAGTGGTAACTTCTTTAGAGGGAGCAGCTATTAGAGATATTCTTACCGTCCTTGAGAAGCGCTTTCCTAACTTAGAAATTATTATTTCTCCCTGTAGAGTGCAAGGAGACGAGGCAAGCAAGGAAATTGCTCAAGCTATTAAAAATTTAAACCAATACGGGAAAGTAGATGTAATAATTGTTGGTAGAGGCGGAGGGTCTTTCGAGGATTTATTCGCTTTTAATGAAAAAATAGTAGCTGAAGCTATTTATAACTCTCGGATACCTATCATTTCTGCTGTGGGACATGAGATAGATGTAACTATTTCTGACTTTGTAGCTGATGAAAGAGCTCCTACTCCTTCAGCCGCAGCAGAGAGGATAATTCCTCCTAAACAGAATCTTGTAGAACTATTAAAAGAAAAAAGAGAAAAGCTTTGTTATTTAATGGAAAATTATTTAAATTCTCTTCACACTGAGTTGAGGAAAACAAAGAGTTCCCCTTTTTTCAAACAACCTTATCGTTATCTTCGGGATTTTAAACAGGAGCTGGATGAATTTCGAAGAAGAATAAGCTCTTCTTTCATACAAAGGGTTCGTTGGGAAAGAGCCCAATTCCTTAATCTTATCCATAGTTTTAAGCAAGCTTTCCCTCAAAGGAGACTAAAAGAGATGAGGGAGAGATTAGAGAGAGAAAGGGAAAAGTTGCAAAAGGCGGAGGAATTTAAATTAAAAGAAGAAAAGAAAAACCTCTCATTCTGGAGGAACAGACTTCTCAGTCTTTCTCCTCACTCTGTTCTAAAAAGGGGATATAGTATCTGTTTTAGTTATCCAGAAGAAAAAATAATCCGGGAATATAATCAAGTAAAAGAAGGAGAAAAAATAAGAGTAAAGCTATATAAAGGAAAAATTTACTCTAAAATTTATCAAATTGAGGAGGAAAAATAGTGAAGTTTGAAGAAGCTATGGAAAAATTAAAGAAGATTACTGAGCAATTGGAGCAAGGAGAACTTCCTCTTGAAGAGACTCTTCAGAAATTTGAAGAGGGAATGAAACTTATAGATTTTTGCGAAAAAAAACTGGATGAGACAGAGAAAAAAATAAAAGTTTTGATAAAAGAAGGTGAAGAATTGACTTTGAAAGATTGGAAAAAAGAAGATTCTCAGGAAGACTCTTTAATTCTTGAGTGATATTTTAAAAAGATGAGTAAAATCTTAGATAAGGTTAATAACCCAGGCGATCTTAAGTCTCTAAGTTTTGAAGAGTTAAGAATTTTAGCTGGTGAAATAAGAGAACTTATTATCCGCACAGTGGCCCAAAATGGGGGCCATCTTTCTTCTAATTTAGGAATAGTAGAAATTTCTCTTGCTCTCCATTATGTCTTTGATACTCCTCGGGATAAAATCATCTGGGATGTGGGTCACCAGTGCTATACTCATAAGATTCTTACAGGAAGAAGAGATAAATTCTCCACTATCCGTCAATACAATGGAATCTCTGGATTTCCCCGAAGAGAGGAAAGTATTTATGATACCTTTAATACAGGTCATAGCAGTACTTCTATCTCTGCCTCTTTAGGAATAGCCTGTGCTCGAGATCTTCAAAAAAAAGACTATTCTGTAGTAGCAGTCATAGGTGATGGAGCCCTTACCTCAGGGATAGCTTATGAAGCTTTAAACAATGCGGGTGCGCTAAAAAAAAGACTTATCATTATCCTTAATGATAATGAGATGTCAATTTCCCCTAATATAGGAGCTCTCTCCTTTTATTTAAATCGATTAAGAACTGATCCTCGTTATAATAAAGCAAGAGAAGAATTCAAAAGTTTATTAGAGAAAAATCCTTTTTTAAAGAAAACGGATATATCAAAATTTATAAAAACTGCAGAAAAGAAGATAAAGGAACTCTTTATTCCTGGAGTTTTTTTCGAAGAATTGGGAATAAGATATTTTGGTCCCGTAAATGGACATAATTTAGAAGAACTCATTAAAATCTTTAAGAGAATAAAGAATTTGAAAGAGACCTCTCTTATTCATGTTATTACCAAAAAGGGGAAGGGTTATCCCTTTAGCGAAAAGAATCCTTCTCTTTATCATAGTGCTTCTCCCTTTGATTACCGCACAGGAAGGATAAAGGAAAAGAAGGAAAGAGAAAGCTGGAGTAATATTTTTGGAAGAACTATAATCAAACTGGCTAAAAAAGAAAAAAAGATTATAGCTATCACTGCGGCTATGGAAAGAGGGACAGAACTTCTAAAATTCAAGAAACAGTTTCCCGAAAGATTCTTTGATACCGGTATTGCCGAGGAGCATACAGTAACTTTTGCTGCTGGTCTCGCTTCTCAAGGGTATAAGCCGGTAGTAGCTATTTATTCTACTTTTCTCCAGAGAGCCTACGACCAGATTCTCCATGATGTTGCCCTTCCTAATCTTCCGGTTGTTTTTGCTATAGATAGAGCGGGAATAGTAGGACCGGATGGACCCACTCATCAAGGTATTTTTGATATTGCTTATTTACGACATTTACCCCATTTAATCATAACAGCTCCAGCAACGGAAATAGAATTACAGAATATGCTTTATACTGCTATTAAGAGTAATTCTCCATTCGTTATAAGGTATCCGAAGGGAGAAGTAATAAAAGAGGGTAAGAAGTCCGGAAAATTCAACTCTTTGAAGATAGGGAAAGCAGAGGTTATTGAGGAGGGTAAAGATGTAGCGATTCTTGCTCTGGGTTCGATGGTAAAGATAGCTAAGGAAGCTTCTCAGGAGTTAAAAGAGAAAAAAATTAATCCTACCGTAGTTAATATGAGGTTTGTCAAGCCTCTGGATACTCAGTTAATCCTTTATTTAACTAAAAAGATTACTCGAATAATTACTGTTGAAGAGGGAATTTTAAAAGGGGGATTTGGTTCTGCAGTAATAGAACTCCTTCAGGATGAGGGAATTAGAAATTGTCAGGTTAAACGAATAGGTCTACCCGATAAATTCATCGAACAGGGAGAAAGAGAGAGACTATTAAAAAAATACGGATTAAGCCGAGAAGGGATAATCAAGGCGGTGGAAGAATGTTTAAAAGAATAGGGATCGTTGTAAATCAAAAAAGAAAAGATATTTTTTATCATCTTAACTCTCTGGTAAAATGGTTACAAGAAAAGAGGATAGAAGTTTTACTTCCTCTCTCTATAGGAAAAGAGGGTAGTTATAGGGAGTTAATTGTTGACGAGAAGAGAATGAATAAAGCTGATCTTATTATTGCTTTAGGAGGAGATGGAACATTCCTCAGAGCCGCTCGTAATTTTTCCCCTTATAATATCCCTTTATTGGGGATAAACTTAGGAGGATTAGGATTTCTTACAGAGATCTCCATTTCTAATTTTAAATCCGAACTGGAGAAGATTATAGAGGGGAAATATAAAATAAGAGAGCGCTTAATGTTGGAAACTTCTATCCTTAGAGAAGGAAAGAAAATAAAGAGTTTCTTATCCTTAAATGATGTAGTCATTAGCAAAAAAGCTCTCTCTCGTATTATTAACCTTAAAACTTCTGTTTCTGGAGAGTTCGTCACTACCTACGCTGCTGATGGGCTAATTATTTCTACTCCCACTGGCTCTACAGCTTATTCCCTTTCTGCGGGGGGACCGGTGGTATATCCTGATTTAGAAGTAATAATTTTATCCCCTATTTGTGCTCACACCTTAGCGGTAAGACCTTTAATTATTGCCCAGAACGATGAGATAGAAGTTGTTCTGGAATCTTCGTTAGAAGATGTGATGATTACGATAGACGGTCAAATAGGTTTCACTCTTAAAGAAAAAGATAAGATAAAAGTAAGTAAAGCCCCCTATAAAGCTATTCTGGTAAAAAGGGAAAAGAAGCTATTCTTTAAGGTGCTCCGAAATAAATTAGGATGGAGCGGGGTGACCTATAAAACCTCGTAGAATAATCTCCTGGAATCTCCGAGCGACTTCTTTTGTCCAGAAAGAGAGAGGAATGAAAACCATTGTAACTATTTCACAAAATGTATTCAAAAAAGCTCTAAGAAGTAAAATTTTTGGGGTTATTCTATTTTTTACCCTGGGACTTCTTTTAATTTCCAGGCTCTTAGAATCGCTAACTTTTACTGCCCAAACAAAGCTCGTTAAAGATATAGGACTGGCCAGCATTAGTTTTTTCACTGTCTTAATATCTATTTTTATAGGCGGAGAAAGTATTTGTGGGGAAATTGAAAGAAAAACTATTTATATTCCTCTATCTAAACCCGTAAGTAGGGTTAACTTCATCCTTGGAGAATTTTTAGGAGTAATCTGGGCTAATCTTTTAACATTAATTATAAGTAGCTCTATTTTCTTTCTTATTCTCTTTCTGGGAAAACATAAATTTACTCTCTCAATATTTGAAGCTCTATTCTTTATCTTTTTAGAAGCAGGAGTAGTAGCTTCAATTGCGGTGATGTTTTCTTCTTTCACTTCTTCGAGCACTATAAGCATTCTCTTGAGTTTTTTTGTCTACGTTCTTGGACATCTTCATTCTCAATTAAGTTTCTGGGGAGAGGAAATAAAAAGTATAATAGGTAGAGGGATTATAAGAATTATCAGTTGGGTTCTCCCTAATTTAGAATATTTTAATATTCGCAAGAAAGTAGTAGAAGAAATTCCGGTTAGTAGCAATTATATAGGGAAAGTTGCCCTCTATGGACTACTTTATATCTTTGTTATGTTAATTATTACCTGTTTAATCTTTAATAGAAGAGAATTACAATAATCCAAAACAATTCTTAATATAATTGAGGGAGAGTAATGATAAGAGTAGCTGAAAGATTAAAAAAGATTCCTCCTTATCCTTTTATGGAGTTAAGAAAGAAAGTAAAGGAGGCTAAGGAAAGGGGAGTAGATGTAATAAATCTGGGAGTAGGTGACCCGGTAGAACCTACACCGCAAAGTGTAATTGACGAAATGTGTAAACGAGCTTATGATCCTGCTAATCATCGCTATCCCCTTGATGAAGAGAAGGGGATGCTTTCCTTTCGCAAGGCAGTAGCGGAATGGTATAGAAAGAATTATGCTGTAGAAGTTAATCCTTCTCAAGAAATATTAGCTCTTATAGGTTCAAAAGAAGGATGTCACCATTTTATAATGGCTATGGTAAATCCTGGTGAAATAGTTTTGATGACTGACCCTGGATATCCAGCTTATAGAGCAAGTATCTATTTAGCAGGAGCAAAACCATATTCTCTTCCTATTTTTGAAGAAAATCATTATCTACCAGATTTTTCTAAAATTCCCCCTTTGGTAATAAAACAGACAAGAGCTATGTTCATTAATTATCCAAATAATCCCACGGGGGCCTGTGCTTCTAAGGAGTTCTTTTCCAAAGTAGTAGAATTTGCAAAAAAGAATAATATTGCTGTCTGTCATGATAATCCCTATAGTGAATTCGTTTTTGAAGGAGAAAAAAGACTTAGTTTCCTTTCTGTTTCTGGAGCAAAAGAGGTAGGCATAGAACTTAATTCTCTTTCTAAACCTTATAATATGACCGGTTGGAGAATAGGTATGGCGCTGGGGAACTCTCAGATAATAGCTTCTATGAGTAAAGTAAAAGAAAATACTGACTCAGGAATTTTCAATCCTATTCAGTACGCCGCCATTAAGGCTTTAAAGACCGAAGAATCCAACATTAGAAAGATGCTTCAAATTTACACTCTTCGTCGAAATCTTGTCATTAAGAGCTTTAGAGAAATGGGAGCAAATTTCAAGCCTCAAAAAGGAACTTTCTACTTATGGATTCCTGTTCCTAAAGGGATGAGTTCTCTCGGTTTTACTAATTTATTATTTGATAAAGCTGGTGTGGTTGTTACTCCAGGAACAGCTTACGGAAAATACGGAGAAGGATTTATTAGAATATCTCTCACCGTTCCTGACGAAAGACTAAAAGAAGCTATGCATCGTATCAAAGAGATCCGATATGGATAGAGCATTTTTTGAAAAAATGGTTGGGGAAGTTTTTGAGAATTTACCGGAAGTATTTAAGAAAAAGATAAAAAATGTAGCCATAACTGTTAAGGATTATCCGAGTAAGGAAATCTTATCTAAGGTGAAGGTAGACTCACCCTGTTTTCTTTTAGGGTCCTATCAGGGAATTCCTCTCTCTCGAAGAGGCGTAGGATATAGCAATGTGCTTCCAGATAAGATTACTCTCTACCAGAAATCTATTGAATCTATATGTAAAAACGAAAAAGAGTTGAGAAAAAAGATTAGAGAAGTAGTAATTCATGAAATAGGACATTATTTTGGATTAAAAGAAGAGGAATTGGTAGATACCGAGGATGTAGATGTTAAGTTGATGAAGAAAATTGCTCAGGGAGATTTATCCGCTTTTAGACCATTGGTAGAAAAATATCAAAACACTATTATAAATATAATTTATCGGTATATTGGTAACCGTTCAGAAGCAGAAGAGTTAACTCAAGAAGTATTTTTGAGAGTGTTTAAATCGGCAAAGAAATATAAACCAAGGGCTAAATTCTCTACCTGGCTTTACAGAATTACAATCAATCTCTGTTTAAACTATAAGCGCGATAAAAAAAAGATCCCGATGGTTTCTTTAAATACTCCTTCTGAAAATAATGGACAGGAAATTATAGAGATAATTCCCGCATCTAAGAACTCTCGTCCTGATATCATTTTGCAAAATGAAGAGAGAAATACTATTATTAAGAGAGCCATCTACTCTCTACCTGAAAAGCAAAGAATCGCTGTTATATTGCAAGAATTTGAAGACCTCTCGTATAAAGAAATATCCAGGATAATGAAGTGCTCCGTTTCCGCAGTGGAATCACTTCTTTTCAGAGCAAGAGAAAATTTAAGGAAAAGGCTTACTCCTTATTTCCGATAAAGTTTCCCGTGATTTTTTTCAAAAAATGGTGTTTAAATAAATAGAGATTAAAATGAAGAAATGTAGAAAAATAGAAAAAAAATTATCTGCCTTTTTAGATAACGAACTTAAAGAAAAAGAAAGAAGAAAAATAAGAGAACATCTTAAAATCTGTCCTCTTTGTGCTCAAAAATTAAGAGAACTTTCTCTTATCCAGAAATTTGTGAAAGAATTAGAAGGAATAGAACCCTCTCTATATTTATGGGATAACCTCTTAAAAAGAATTTCTTCAACAAAATCTTTAATAAGAAAAAGAACTTTTCATATTCTTGCTCCTATTACTGCCACTATCATCTTAATTGTGGGTATCTTAACGGGCATTTATTTAGGAAAGACTCTCTATTCAGAAAGTAAGAGTTTCGTCCAGAAAGAAAACATTGAACTTCTTTATCTAAACACTTTTAATGATCTTCCCCCTGGTTCTATAGGAGGAATCTATACTTCTCTTGTATCTCAAGGATGGTAAAAAATGAAAAAAAGATTATTACTATGGGGTTTAATTTTTTCAGTAGCCGTAAATATTTCCCTTATTACTACTATTATTGTTTATTCTCGGAGGACTCAGCCTTCTCTGGTTAAAGAACTGAACCTTTCTGGCTCCCAGGTAAAAAAAATTCATTCTTTTCGTGAATCTTACCTTAATAAAGTTGAAAAGTTACAATCTGAACTGCAAAAAGAAAGGACAGAATTGACCGAGATTCTGATGAAGAAAGAAATTAACCCTTTGATTATTGACACTAAATTACAAAGAATCGCTTTTTTACAGACACAAATCCAGCGAGAAACCATCAGACATCTTTCTCGTATAGAAAGAGAAGTCCTTACTCCTCAGCAGAGACAAAAGTTCTTCATAATTATCAGAAAACAACTCCTACCGGAAAGAATGAGAGTAGAAGAGAAAAGATGGATAAAAGGAAATTTCTCTCCTTAAATTTCTCGCAAGGAGGAATCTAATTGAGAGAAAAAATTTATGATTTAATAATTTTAGGAGCCGGTCCAGCAGGGTTAACCGCGGCTATTTATGCCTTAAGATACGGATTAAAGACCATAGTCTTAGAAAGAGCATCTATAGGGGGACAAATTATTCTTTCGGAAAGAATTGAAAATTATCCTGGTTTTTCATCAACTTCTCCGCAAAAGTTAATTAGACAGATGCAAAAACAGGCTGAACATCTGGGAATGAAATTAGAATTTGAGGAAGTAGAGAGGGTAGAATTAAAGAATAAAAAGAAAGTCATTTACACCTCTTTGGGCAACTATTATAAAAGTTTAGCTCTCATTATTGCCACTGGAGGAGAACCAAGAAAATTGGGAGTAAAAGGAGAAGAAGAGTTCATAGGGCGGGGAGTATCTTATTGTGCTACTTGTGATGCTCCTTTCTTCAAGGACAAAGAGATAGTGACAGTAGGAGGGGGTAACACGGCTATAGAAGAGGCTCTTTATCTTACTAAATTTGCGCGTAAGGTATATCTTATTCATCGGAGGGGGATGCTCCGGGCAGAAAAGATTCTTCAACAAAGACTTTTGAAAAACAAAAAAATAGAAATAATCCTTAACACCACAGTTCAGGAAATTTATGGAGATAATAAAGTTGAAGGAGTAAAGTTAAAGAATCTCTCCTCTAATAAATTCAGAAAGTTTTCCTGTGGAGGAGTTTTTATTTTTATCGGGTTAAAACCAAATACAGAGTTCCTTCAAAATTTAGTAGAACTCAATGAAGAAGGGTTCATAAAGACGAATAGATATCTGGAGACTAATATAAGGGGGGTATTTGCCTGTGGTGATGTCCGGGAGAATTTATTGAAGCAAGTAGTTACAGCCTGCGGAGAGGGAGCACAAGCTGCCTTTTTTTCTAAAGAATATGTTAATGAAATAAAAGGAATTAAATATATTTAATTAAAAAGATTTCTCCTTATTCTTTTAATTTTTCTCTTACTTCTTCCAAAGTTTTATTCATAATCTCTACTACTGCCTGCGAAGATATAGTAGCTCCCGTAATTGCCTGAACCTGATAAGGTTCTTTTTTATGAATTTTTCCTTTAATTAGCTGAATAGAAGGTAAAGTTCTTAGTTCTTTAAATTGATTTTTAAACCAATCTGAAGAAATTTTTGCTCCTAAACCAGGAGTCTCTACTGATTCCAGAATTTCTATTCCCTTAACTTTTTCTAACCCGGGGTCTACTCCCACCATTATTTTTATCTTACCCTGATAACCTCCTCCTTCCCCAGTGAAAGCATACCCCACCATCTTGCCTGAGGAGTCTAATCCTTTATAAATCTCCTTTCCATCCTTTATTATGACTTCATAGTCTTTTATTCCCGGAAGAACAGTAAAAATAGCCTCCTGAATAGCCCTTCTTTTGTTTGCTTCTATTCGTAGATGCGTATAACTATACATCCCTACCAGAGAGATCCCCGAGATTATCCCCACTATAGATAAAGAAAGCACCATCTGAACTGATTTCTTCATTTAGTTACCCCATAAACCCGGGATGGAAGATACTTATTTAAAAGAGGAGTAATGGAATTCATAAAGAGAATAGAAAACATTACTCCCTCAGGATACCCTCCAAGGTTACGAATAATTACTACAATAATACCTGCTCCTATTCCAAAGATCCATCTCCCCGATTTTATTAAAGGAGTAGTTACCGGATCCGTAGCCATAAAGAAGGCTCCCAACATTAATCCTCCGGATAAAAGATGAAATATTGGTGAACTATAATGAGGATTGAAAAGATAAAATACTCCACTTAACAGAAATACTGTAGAAAGATAAGCCAGAGGAATTCGCCAATCTATATATCTTTTTACAAAGAGATAACCTGCTCCTATAAGAATGGCTAAAGCTGAAGTTTCCCCTAAGGAACCGGAGACATTCCCTAAAAATAGATGAAGAAGAGGGGTAGACTGAGAGTAAAATCTCGCTAATCCCAGAGGAGTGGCTGTAGTAACAGCATCAAAAGTAAAAGGTTGGATCCAGGTAGTCATAAGGACAGGGTAAGTAGCCATTAGGAAGGCTCTTCCTGTCAGGGCAGGGTTAAATATATTATAACCCAATCCCCCAAAGATTTGCTTTCCGATAAGAATAGAAAAAGCAGCGCCCAATGCCGCTGCCCAAAGAGGTATACTTGGAGGAAGGACTAGAGCCAGAAGAAGGCCGGTAACTATGGCACTGGGCTCCCGGGGGATCTTCTTTCTCCTCAACTTTAGAAAAAGATATTCCGAAGCTATACTTACACCAACACAAGTAATAATTAGTGTTACAGCTTTTAAACCAAAAAAATATATACTGGCACTTATAACCGGAATTAAAGCTATAATTACTCCTCCCATTATTTCAGAAACAGTATTTTTACTAAAAATATGGGGAGGAGAAGAAATAGTAAATAGCTTCATTCTTTTTTAAAGAAGTTAAGGAGTCTTTCCCGGTATATATGGTATACCCCGAGTTCAATTAATTCTGCTTCCAATTCTGTTATCTTTAACCTTCCTTTCTCAGTGCTCTTGAAGAGTTTATCCACCTTAAGTTTTAAATTTCGAGGAAGTTCTTTGTGATTTTTAAACTTTATCTTTTCGTAACCTGCCTTCTCAAAAAAATCTCTCTCTTCTAAATCAGTTATGTTACTCTCAATAGATGTTTCTACTAACTTTTTAATAAATTTTGTTAAAGAGATAACCCATGTCTCCACATCCACTCCCTGGATAATTCCGGTAGACCTCCCTTCTTTCTCTACTATCTCATTAATTCTCTTTATCACCTGGTCAAAAGGATTATAAACCATATCAATATCTTCAAGCTCATTTCTAAATTTAAAGTTATAATAAAGTCCCCGCATATATTTTCGGAAAAACGCTAAAAATACATGAGAGTTTTGAAACCCACCAAAACCCTCCAAGCGTTCGCTCACTTCAGAACTAGGAGGAGGAATAATTAGAGGTCTTTCTACTTTTATTTTACCCTTTCTTACCTCTCCCACATTCTCCGTAACTTTTGTAACCAGATAATAATTTACATTAGTAGTACCGAATGTTGCTATCTTCCTCGCCGGGAGTCTCAATATCTTTGTATTATCCACTACATATTTGATTTTCTCTTCTTCCATACTAACTCCTTAACTAAATGGGTATATAAATATTTTAATATATGATGTTACTTAATCTATCCAGGAAAAAGATAATATCCCACCCAACCTCAATAGTCTTAAAATAGGACTACTTTGTTCCTTGAGATTATTATAATATCTCCGGATGCTCCGTCAATCTTAAAACCGTTCTCTTCCTTCTTATTCCCTTTAAAGGACTAAATCATTATAGGGTGAAGAGTTTAGTATTCAGTTATTTCCTTATTGAAAGATTCTTTGGGGATAATACCTTTAGCCACTATCGCCGCTATCACAACTTTAATTATATCCCCCACAATAAAGGGAATACTCCCCATCCAGAGAAGTTCCCAAAAGGTAATCTGGACACCCTTAATTGAGTAAAACCATAATTTTAATTGTAACAACCCAGGAATGTGTATGAGCCCAAAATTAGCAAAGACCATTAATCCTAACATACAAAGAAAATTCTTTGCCTTGACATATTTATCAGAAAAATAACCAAGAAATAAAGCCGCTAAAATAAATCCAAATATATACCCTCCACGCGGACCAATAAGAATACTATATCCTCCACTCCAGCCAGCAAACCAGGGAACACCAATTGCCCCCATTGTTACATATATTAGCTGGCTTATTCCTCCCCACCACTTGCCAAGAAAGATTGCGCCTAATAAAACAGCGAAAGTCTGTGCTGTGATGGGAACTGGGGTCCAGGGAAGAGGTAATCTTACTTGAGCGGCAAACCCTGTAACAGCAGCTATTCCGAATGCTAAAATGATTTTATTTGTCAGCGCCAAACTAAAGCGCCATTTAAATAACGAATATCTTATCTTAAAATAATTATGCATTATGGCTACTTTTTGCAATGGTCTCCTCCTTATTATTCAAAAGGAAATTCATACCTGGTAAGATTGAGTTCATCTCTCATCTTGATTACTTCCTTCTGGAGATCTTTGTTGAGAGGGATTCCCTTTTCTCTTCTTTCTAACCAGGCAAGATATTCTTTTTCTCCAGCGGTATAAATCCTATTCTGTCCCGGCATCTTCTTTGAAGCCCGTAAAGTTCTTAAAATATCTCCGGTTCTTTTTTTGAAAGACTCTAAATCTGTAAAGAAAGAAATATTAATAGCGATAAAGAAATGTCCCAACCGGTAAGGGACTCTCTTGCCATCCTTCATACCCGAAAGCATCCTTAGGAAGCTCCCTCCTTGAAGAGAAGCAGAGAGAATCTCTACTACTGTAGCATAACCATAACCTTTATGGCCACCACTCTCTTCTCCAATACCCCCGAGAGGTGTAAGAGCAGCACTTCCTCTCTGTAAATCTTTTAGAATCTGGTGGGTATCCGTCCTCGTTTCTCCTTTCTCATCTATAACCCAGCCCTCAGGAATAGACTCTCCTCTTCTATCAAATACCTCGATTTTCCCCCGCTGAGTGATGGAAGTAGCACAATCAAGAACAAAAGGAAATTCTTCATCTGTAGGGATTCCAAAAGTTAGGGGATTTGTTCCCAGCATATTCTCCACTCCAAAGGTAGGAGCAACAGAAGGTCTTGCATTGGTTCCTGTAACTCCAATCATTCCTGCTTCAATGGCCATCAAAACATAATATCCTGCAATCCCATAATGAGTAGAATTTCTTACCACTGTCATTCCCATGCCAAATTTTTCAGCCTTTTCGATAGCTATCCTCATAGCTTTCTTAGAGATTACCTGCCCCATACCGTTATGTCCATCAACCACAGCAGTAGTAGGTCCCTCTTTTACAATCTCAAAATGAGTGATTGGGGACTGAATTCCTGCTCTAATTCTATCGTAGTATATTGGCTTTAAACGGTTAATGCCATGAGAGTCTATTCCTCTCTTATCTGCAGTAATGAGAACATCAGCACAAATTTTTGCATCTTCTTCAGGTACTCCTAATCCCTTAAATACATCAACCATAAACTTTTGCATAAGCTCAAAGCTAACCCAGACAATACCTTCCTTCATAATTTCTCTCTTTCTTAAATTATATAGTTATATTCTAATACACCTCTTATAAAAAGTCAATGAACTTATATAGAAGGAATCTGATAAAATTGGAGAGAATTTTCTCTGGACATCAGGACTAAAAAAGTGTAAGATTCAACCGTTAACCTTTGTTTTTTTATCTTCGGGAAACTTTACTTTGATGAAAGGAAAATAAAAATGAGTATTCAATTACAATTCTTAGGGGCAACGCAAAATGTCACCGGTTCAAGTCACTTATTGGAAATTGATAAGCACAGGATATTAGTAGATTGCGGTCTTTATCAAGAAAGAGAGTTTAGAGCCCGTAACTGGAATCCTTTTCCTGTTAATCCCCAGACTATAGATACTGTTTTATTAACCCATGCTCATCTTGATCATTGTGGACTCTTACCAAAACTCGTCAAAGAAGGATTTAAAGGAAAAATTTTATGTACTCCACCAACTCAACAGATAACCCGGATACTTCTTTTTGATTCGGCACATATTCAAGAAGAAGATGCAGAGTTTAAGAAAAGAAGGCATATACGCGAAGGAAGGAAAGGTCCCTATCCTGAGGTCCCTCTTTATACTGAGAATGAGGTAAAAAAAGTTATCCCCCTTTTTGAACCTGTAGAATACGAAAATCCAGTCAATATCAGCAAGTCAGTGAGGGTGAGCTTTCACGATGCCGGACACATTCTGGGCTCATCAATGATCAAGATAAAAATTAATTCTGATGATATAAAGAGAACTATTATATTTTCTGGCGATATTGGCCGCTGGAATAAACCCATAATTCGCGACCCTACTGTGTTTGAAGAGGCTGATTATGTAATTATGGAATCAACTTATGGAAATAGATTTCATGAAAATATAGCTACTACTACTGAGATGTTAAAAGAGGTTGTTAAGGTAACTGAGAAAAAAGGCGGAAATTTAATCATTCCAAGTTTTGCCTTAGAAAGAACTCAGGAACTTCTTTATTATCTCAGCGAATTTTTATCCAAAAATCAGATTCCCCATCTTTTAACCTTTGTAGATAGTCCTATGGCTATTGATATTACTGAAGTATTTAACCATTATCCGGAGTATTTTGATAAAGAAATGCTTGATCGTATTCAGCACAGGGATATTCCTTTTTACTGGACAACCCTCAAACTAACAAGAAGCGTAGGTGAGTCTAAAGCAATTAATCATATTAAAGCTTCCTGTATTATTATTGCGGGTTCAGGTATGTGCACTGGAGGAAGGATAAAACACCACCTGGTTAATAATATTTCTCGTCCTGAGAGCACAATTCTTTTTGTTGGATATCAAGCAAAAGGAACATTAGGTCGGGAAATAATTGAAGGGTCGAAGAAGGTTAGAATTCTCGGTCAAACTTACCCGGTCAAAGCCCGGATTGTCAAAATTAATGGTTTTTCAGCTCATGCTGATCAAAATGAACTCCTCAAGTGGCTTTCAAGCTTTAAATCTTCACTGAGACACCTTTTTGTGGTTCATGGAGAGCAAGAAGTGGCTTTAAAATTTGCCCGGCTGGTGCGCATAAACAATGGTTGGAATGTCTCTGTACCCCGATACTTAGAGAAGGTAGCTTTAGTTTAGCTCCGCTTTACTTTTTCTTTGCTCCAATGCCATAATTATTTTTTAAATAAATCTAAATATTTCCATAAAACAAAAAGGCGATTGCGGGAATGACCAGTTATTTCTTTGACTATATCTGCTTTTAAAAATTTCCCCAGAAGACGAACTGCTTCTTCTAATAAGAGAGTGATTCTTTTATCTTTCCACTCAAAAGGCTTATTGATAGACTCCGGACTAAAATATTGATACTCGTAATCCTTGCCGTAAAAACACTTTTTATAAACACCTGCTTTAAAATTTTGCATATTTATTGTTTACCCTAAACTTGAAATAAAAGTAGCTTTTATTTCAAGTTTATTTTAACAAAAAATTCCTTGCTCTCAAAGATATGTTCGCGAGGAAATAATCACAGTACAAATCAAAAAGGAAATTCAAAAAGTTTCTTTACCCGGTTTGAACCTCCAAATTCTGGAGCGAAAATTGTTTTTTTGATTTCAAAAATCCCTATAAAATCGTGGCTTTTGCTAAAGTTCTGGAAAGCGAGGGTGAGGCAACAACAGCGCAAAGCACGGAAATCGTAAAATGGCGGAGAGGGTGGGATTCGACAAAGGCCTATTTTTGTGTCTTTGGATTACCTTCATTTGCTTAGTTAATCCCTCTCCTGTAAAGCATTTAGCTTTTGGTAACTTTAATTGTATTGGAGCTAATTTAATCGATTTTCTATGTAGTTTGGGCAAACTATGGGCAAAGAAATGTGCCGAATGTTTTGTTGAAACACATCTTCTTAAATTTCTATTCCTCTGTTCCTTCGCTTTTGCCATTTTATGTTCTTTTTTAGGTTATAAGCCCACTTCGCTAGGAGACTGGTGAAAAAGTCCCTTAATTTTCTCATGAATTTTATGTGAAGTTTGCTCTTTCTCAGAGAAAATTTTGACAAAAATCCTTATTCCATAGTATAATACGACCAATTTTGAAGTTAAAA
>JAGGVN010000002.1 GCA_021158005.1 Candidatus Aerophobota bacterium
TAAGGCGGCTAAAAAATATGGAAAGTACCCCATAAGGATCTGAAATATTAAAAATAACAACTACCAGGAGATAATCAAGGTGCCTGCGCAGTATTCCCTTGATGAAGCATTGAACTGCCCTAAAATCCCTAAAAAATGGATAGAGTCTATTATAACTGGACGTAGTGAGGTATGCCAGTTTATCAGCAGTTTAATCATACAATACATAAAATCTCAGAGAAAGCCTTGTATATTGGCTTTTGATGGTTTCCTTGGAGTAAAGTGGAAAGGTATTATTCCTGAAATAGAAGGACTATTAAAAAAACAGGATTTAACCATTGAGAGTATAGATATTACCTCCTGTTATAAAAAACCATCTGAAATTGAGGAGATGACAAGGCCATGTTTAGACAGTGATCCTGATTTTGGTTTTGTTTTCAAGGGGAGACTGAGGGACTTTTTTGATATTAATCTTCTTAAAATGCTGGAAAAGAAAATAAAAAGCTACAGGAGAAAAAAATTTGGAAATGTGCTAATATGCTACGGTACCGGAGCAGTTCTTCCTTTTCTCAGGAGGTTATACGATCTTATCTTTTATGTAGATATAACCCGGGAGGAGCTTATCAGGCGTTGCGAGGAAAAAAAGGTTTTCCCCCTTGGACTTAAAGAAGATACATATTCAGCTAAACTACTTTCAAAAAGACTATCCTATGTTGATTACCAGGTTTTAAGGATACATAAAAGATATGTTTTAAAATACATGCACTGGTATATAGAGGCTAACCTACCGGAGAAGCTAAAACTTATTCCCCGAGATGTATACGATGGTATTCTTTCTGTCATTGCCCGGTATCCTTTCAGGCTAAAGCCTATTTATATTCCCCGGGTTTGGGGAGGACAATACATCAAAAAAATTAGAAAACTACCAGAATCAATGCCGGGTTGTGCTTTTTCTCTTGAGGTCATTCCCTCGGAGCTGAGTTTAAGAATCTGCGCAGGAGATAATGTGCTGGAGATTCCCTTTTTAAACCTTTTATGGAATCAACCTGAGAAAATTTTAGGCAGGCAGGCAATTAAAAAGTTTGGTGTATATTTCCCCCTTACGGTTAACTATGATGATACCTATCAAGGCGGAAGTTTAGCCATACAGGTTCATCCCAATGGAACTTATATGAGGAAAAAATTCAATGAACTGATGCGCCATGATGAGAGCTACTATGTGGTTAAAGTCTGGAAGGGAGCCAAAACATACCACGGATTAAAAGAAGAAACTGATCTAAAAAAGCTCTACTCACTGTGTGAGAGAGCAGAGAAAAAAAGGATTCCATTTGACCATGATCTTTACATCAATAGCTGGCCAAGTAAAGTTGGAGACCTATATCTTATACCCGCCGGGACAATCCATGCCTCCGGTGCTAATCAGCTGGTACTGGAAATTGATTTTGATGGAACTAAAAATGGGACAGAGTATACATTCCATCTTTACGATTACCTAAGAGTTGACCTTGATGGAAACCTTAGAGCAATTCACCTGAATCATTCCTTCAGTGTAATAAGACCCTATAGAAGAACAGGGTGGGTTGCTAAACATCTAAAGCAACCGGCAAGGTTAATTAGAAGTGGTGATGGTTGGGCTGAGTATCTTTTAGGCGAGAGAAATGATATGTACTATAAAGTACACCGGCTGGAATTCAAAGAGAAAATAGACGATGACACTAAGGGGAAATTTCACATTTTAACCTTAGTTGAGGGAGATGGTGTCCTTGTTAGATCACAAAAATATCCTGAGAGACAATTTAAACTAAATTACACAGAAACTGTTATTGTTCCAGCCTGTATGGGAGGCTATTCCATTGTAAATCTGGGGAAAAGCTTTTGTAAGCTTACAAAAGCCCTCTTAAAGTAGCTATGCAGGATAAAGAAAATAAATGTATTGTAGCCCTGGATGTTGGGGGGACATCTTTAAAGTGGACTTTAATTGATCTTGCTAATTTAAATAGTTCTATTTCCAAAAAATTTTTTCATAAAATACCTGTTAACCCAGAAGACTCAGCCAGGATAATAATTAAAACCTTTATCCAGGCAATAAAGAAGGCATTTGAGGAGGCATCTTTTCTTAAGTTTGAGGTAAATGGGATAGGTATTAGTATGCCCGGACCATTTAATTATGAGGAAGGTATAAGTTTAATGAAGCACAAGTTTAAGGCAATTTATGGGGTTAACTTAAAAAAGGAGCTTATCAAACACCTAAAACTGAAAGATAACTTTCCAATTAAATTTATAGGAGATCCTCTGGCATTTTTAATTGGAGAGGCTTATTTTGGAGCAGCCAGAGGTTGCACCCGGGTAATAGGGATCACCCTTGGTGCAGGTATTGGAGCTGCCTTTATGATCAACGGACAAATTGTATTACGGGGGGAAGGCATACCTGCCAACGGGGAGATATGGTGTTTACCGTACAATGGTGGAACAGTTGAGGATAAACTCTCCCGACACGGCATTATTAAAAGATACAAACAATTAGGAGGAAGATCGTACAGGGATTTAGATGTTGATAAGCTCTACTTTTTAGCTTCAAAAGGGGATAAGATCAGCCTGCGGGTATTTGAGGAATTAGGTTATACACTTGGTGAAATACTAAGGCCCATTGCTCTGGAATTCAGAGCAGATTGTATTATTTTTGGGGGAGGAATTTCAAAGAGTTTTTCTCTTTTTGTAAGGACCTTAAAGGAAAAGCTAAAGTTTATTCCCGGGTTAAGAAAAATTGTTCCTGCCAGTCTGGGTGATTTAAGTACACTTTATGGAGTAGCAAAGGAATTTACCATCTAATAATTAAGCTAATCAAGGAGATACAATATGCCAGAAAAAGGTAAATTGGTTCAGATTATCGGTAAAAACCAAATTGAGGTTTTTGAGCAAAAGCTTCCGGAAGTTAAAGATGATGGTATTATTATGGAAGTGGGACTGGCAGGTATATGCGGTACAGATCTTCATATTATAGAAAATGCCGATAGGAAGGAATTCAAAAGTGAATTACCTATAACTCTTGGACATGAGGTTGCGGGCAGGATAGTTAAAATGGGTAGGAAGGCTAATGAAGTTATGCTTTGTGATTCCCCCTTAAAGGAAGGAGATAAAATTGTCATATATGTTTTTTTGCCCTGTAATAATTGCTGGTGGGACAAAAAATTTGGTAGTGATCATACCTTAATTTGTGAAGATCCCCGTCCGGGATACTTTTCTCATTCAGATAAGTGGCCCTATTTTGTGGGAGGATGGGGAGAGTATATGTATGTTCAACCTGGAACATGGATATGGAAGATTCCAGAAGACATGTCATTTGAAATGGCGGTTTTAACAGAGCCTTTTTCTATGGGAATCAGAGCAGTAGAAAAGGCTTTATCCCTACCTGCATGGAAAAACATGCAAACCATGAGTTTTGGAGGAGTTGTAGCGGTTCTTGGTTCAGGAGCTATTGGTATACTAACAGCTATAGCAGCTAAGATAGCAGGAGCTGGAAAGGTTATCTTATCTGGTGGACCACAGAGAAGCTTGCAGATAGCAAAAGAAATAGGAGCTGCTGATGAGATAATAAATATCTTTGAAACAACTCCTGAGGAGAGAATAGAAAAGGTGAAAAAACTTTCTGAAAGAGGTTATGGGGCTGATGTGGTTTTTGAGGCAGCAGGTGTGCCCGATGCTTTTCTTGAGGGATTAGAGATGATGAGAAAACTGGGAACTTTTGTGGAGTTAGGATGCCTTATAGATGATGGCAGAACCGTCTCCTTAAATATAGCAAGGCAAATTGTACAAAAAGATATCGCTCTTTATGGAGTTGTATCCCAGCCACCTCAGGAGTTTACCAAATCCTTAAAAACAATGCAGATATTTAAGGATCGTTTTGATTTTGCCCGCATCATTACTCATAAATTTCCCATAGAAAATGCTGAGGAAGCTGTTAGCCTGGCTAAAGATCCCCACAACAAAGGGATTAAGACAACCTTTACAGGGAAAGCTTATCCGGAGAATTAAATAATAAAAAGGAGATGTAAATGGAATATAAACAGTTAGGTAGCACAGGGATTAAGGTTTCTGAAATTTGTCTTGGAACAATGACCTTTGGCAGAGAAACCGATAAGAAAACATCCCAGGAGATGATATCTCAGTTCTTAGATAAAGGGGGGAATTTTATCGATACCGCTGATGTTTATGGAGCAAGACCTGGAAATTCGGAAGAGATTGTGGGAGAGGCTCTTAAAGGAAAAAGAAAAAAGGTAATCCTTGCTACCAAGGCTTACTTTCCTACAGGACGGGATCCTAATGATACGGGGCTTTCCCGCGTCCACCTTATTCAGGCTCTTGAAAATAGCCTTCATCGTTTACAAACTGACTATATTGATCTTTACTATGTTCACTGCTGGGATGGTGTAACTTCTCTGGAGGAGACTCTTTCCACTTTAAATACGTTTGTGAAACAAGGTAAAGTACGTTATATAGGTGCTTCTAATTTTACTGCATGGCAATTGATGAAGGCTTTGGGAATAAGCAGACACTATAGCTGGGAGGAATTTATCTGTTTTCAAATTCAGTACAATCTTCTTACAAGGGGAGTGGAAAGGGAAATAATCCCCCTTTGCAGAGAAGAAAAATTAGCAGTTGTTGCATGGTCTCCTCTTGCAGGGGGATTCCTCTCGGGAAAATACCACAGGAACTCTTTACCTACAGAAGGAAGACTTGCACGGATGAGGAAAGAAGATACTGATTCCTGGCAAAATAGAGCCACCGAGAAAAACTTTCGTATTTTAGAAGTAGTGGAAAAAATTGCCCGGGAAAAGGGGAAATCCTGTGCCCAGATAGCCTTAGCCTGGATTCGCTATCAGCCAGGAATAATTGCACCTCTTATTGGAGCAAGGACTCTGGAACAGTTCGAAGACAACCTTGGCTCACTTGAAGTGGAACTTACCGCAGACGAACTCAGAGCTTTAAATGAGGTAAGCAGGCCTGAGGATGAGTATCCTTATTCTTTTATTCGAAGATTAAGTAGAAATTACCCGTATTGAAATAGAAAATTATTATCTTTAAATTATGTTAATTAAAAATCACATTAAAATCAATAAAAATTGTTGAGAGTTCAGAGTTACTATCTCCTCAGGCAAGGCCATCTAACATCTCAGTAAGAGCAGCTCCAGCA
>JAGGVN010000070.1 GCA_021158005.1 Candidatus Aerophobota bacterium
AAACCACTGGAAACAAAGCTTTTCCGGGAAGGTGGGGGAGTAGGATTTTGTCCCTAAGCCAGAAGACCTGTCTATTCTTATAAATTAATCTTCTTTTGCGCCTCACAAAAGAAGTAATTTTTTATTAAAATAAAAATGCTTGCTAAAAGAATAATGATTCAAGGAACAGGCTCCGGGGTGGGAAAGAGCATAATATGTACTGCCCTTTGCCGGATATTTAAGCAGGACGGATACAGGGTGGCCCCTTTCAAATCCCAGAATATGGCTCTTAATTCCTTTGTTACTAAAGATGGAGGAGAAATAGGGAGAGCTCAAGTAGTCCAGGCAGAGGCAGCCGGTATTGAACCCACTGTAGATATGAATCCCATCTTAATTAAGCCCACTAAAGATACCGGAGCCCAAATTATTGTAAGAGGAAAACCTCTGGGTAATATGTCTGCTAAAGAATATCAGAATTACAAGACCCAAAAAGAGCTTCTCCAAATAGTCTCGGAATCCTTTCTGAAATTAGCCAGAAAGTATGAAATAGTGGTAATAGAAGGAGCAGGTAGTCCTGCAGAAATAAACCTTCGAGATAAGGACATTGTAAATATGAAGATGGCAAAAATTGCTCGAGCTCCGGTGATTTTAACAGGAGATATTGACCGGGGAGGAGTCTTTGCCTGGATAATAGGAACCTTGGAGCTTTTAACTAAAGAAGAGAGAGAGCTTGTAAAGGGATTAATCATCAATAAATTCCGCGGGGATCTCGATATTTTAAAACCCGGATTAGATTACCTGGAGAAAAAAAGTAGAAAAGAAATTCTGGGAGTAATTCCTTATTTTAAAGATATAAGAATAGAAGAGGAGGATTCTGTTTCCCTGGAGAAAAGAAAAAATTCTTCCCTGCTTTCCAGAGAAGATGTAATTTCTATTGAAGTTCTTTATCTTCCTCATATCTCCAATTTCACCGACTTTGACCCTTTAGAAAGAGAAAAAGATGTCTATCTTAAATATGTAGGAAGGGGAGAGTCTATAGGGAGACCAGATTTATTAATTATTCCGGGAAGTAAAAACACTATTGGAGATCTTGAATATTTAAGAAAAAGAGGTTATGAAGAGCAAATCTTAAAATTATCCCGGGAAGGGAAAAAAATATTGGGAATCTGTGGAGGATATCAAATGTTAGGAAAAGAAATCAGAAATCCCCATCATATAGAATCTCACCGAGAAAAAATAGAAGGACTGGGCTTATTAAACATCATCACAGTGATAGAGAAAACCAAACTTACCTCCCAGGTAAAGGCAAATCTTTATAAGAATAATTTATTTAACACGGAAGAAGAAATCAAAGGTTACGAAATTCATATGGGCAGGACAAAATTTCTTAAAAGAACCAAACCACTCTTCCTGATTAAAGAAAAATTTTCTCGAAGGGTAAATATTGAAGATGGGGTAATTGATGAAAAGAGAGGAATCCTGGGGACTTATATCCATGGAATATTTGAAAATAATTCTTTTCGCAGAGCTTTCTTGAATTTTTTGAGAAAAGAAAAAGGATTACCTCCTCTTTTTTCTCCAGAAAAACTATCTATTCAGGAAGAGAAAAATAAAGAATATGATAAACTTGCTGAAGTAGTAAAAAATAATCTTCGTATGAAAAAGATATACCAGATTTTAGAGATAAAATGAAGCTACTAAAGGAAATAAAAATAATTTCTTTTGATGTTGATGGCACTTTAATTGAGAAGGGGTTTAATGATTTAATCTGGTATAAAGAGATTCCCTCTCTTTATGCTAAAAAAGAGAGAATAAGCTTTACGGAGGCACATAAAGAGATAGCAAGAAAATATGAGAAGGTAGGAGAGAAAAATATTCGCTGGTATGACATTAACTTCTGGCTCCAATCCCTCAATCTCAATGTAAAATGGAAAGAAATTCTTTCTAAATATGAAGATAAAATAAAACTTTATCCCGATGTTTTACCTGCACTAAAAAGATTAAAAAAGAAATTCCCTTTAATAATTATTACAGGAATGCCCACTGAACTTTTAACTCCTAAATTAAAAAAGATAGGTAATTATTTCGTTCATTCTTTTTCTACTATCTCCGAGTTTAAAAATGTAAAGACTCCTTCTGTTTATTTGAAAATTTGTCAAAAATTAAAAGTATCTCCGGAAAAGATTCTTCATATAGGAGACCACTGGGAGTTTGATTATCTTTATCCCAGGGGAATAGGCATCAAAACTATCTTTATAGACCGTGAAAATGAGAAAAAAGGAGAATGGATAATTAAGGATTTAAGAGAGTTAGAAAGTCTGTTGAATAAGGAAATGTGAGAAATGGACCCGGGAGCTGTAACCCTTAGGTTGCGTAAAATACGTTGGAGATAAACCCAACGCTACTGTAGCAGGGGCCTGTCCCCTGTAATCTGGTAGCCATAACTTTTAAGTTGGGTATAAGAGCAGGCCCTCAAGTCTCGCGGCTACCAATTATAAAGGAGTAATGTCAGGAGTTGTATGGTAAATATAATATAAGAGAGGAGGCAAAAAATGAGAAAAAAAAGGTTTAAGTCGGTATTACTGGGGGGACTACTCATATTAAGCAGTATAGCTGCCAGTTTCAGTGGAGCTTTGGCTACAGAAAAATTTCCTATTACCATCACTGATGATTTGGGAAAACAAGTAACCATAGAGGAAGCGCCCCAAAGAATCATCTCCTTATCACCCTCTAATACGGAGATTCTCTTTGCTCTGGGTCTTGGAGATAGAGTCGTGGGAGTAACTAATGTGTGTAATTACCCTCCAGAAGCGAAGGAAAAAGAAAAGATAGGAGGTTATAGCAACCCAAGTCTGGAAAAAATTATTAATTTAAAACCAGACCTAATTTTAGCTACCTTCGGCAATCCCGGAAAATTAATTGACCAATTGAAAAAGTTTGATCTTCCAGTAGTAGGACTAAACCCTAAAACAATAGAGGAGATATTCGGGAGCATTGAACTGGTAGGAAAAATAACTGATAAAGAGGAAAAAGCTTTAGAGCTGGTAGAAAATTTAAGAGGAAGAACGGAAAAAGTATTAGCTAAAACAGAAAAATTAACCCGGGAACAAAGGCCACGGGTGCTTTATGTAGTCTGGTATAAACCTCTATGGACAGCGGGTTCGGGAACATTCATTGACGAACTTATTCAGAAAGCAGGAGGCGTAAATATAGCCGGGGATCTCTCAGGATGGCCAAAAATGAGCTTAGAGGCAGTAATTGAGAAAAATCCCGAAATAATTATTGTTGGTGAAGGTCATCCCGGAGGACTAATAGAAACAGTAAAAGCTGAGTCGACTTTATCGGAAACGGATGCTTTTAAGAACAACAAAATATTCACTATAGACGCAGACATAGTCTCTCGCACCGGTCCACGAATAATAGATGCTCTGGAAGAGATGGCAAAGATAATTCATCCGGAGCTATTTAAAGTGAGTGATTAATAGATTAAGGAAAACCTATCGCTAATAAAGTAGCGTTGGGGCTTATCTTATATAAATAATAAGAGGATAGGCCCCGCGCTACAAATGATGCCGTAGTGTTAGGGCTTATCTTCAAGAAAAAGCTAGATAAAATTATGTCTACAAAGATAAGGCATTGGATAAGTTGGTTAATGATATTAGGAGTTCTACTAATAGGCGTTTCTCTCCTTTCTTTAACCATGGGAGCGGTTCATATTCCTCTAAAGGAAACTTTATCTCTTCTGGTAAAAAGAATTCTCTTCTGGCGGAATTATCCTCTCGAAAATATTCCTGCCTCTATCATTCTTTTTAAGATAAGATTACCTCGCATAATCCTGGGAATAGTGGTAGGGGCAGCTTTATCGAGTGCTGGTGTCATCCTTCAGGGTATGTTCCGTAATCCTCTGGTAGAGCCCTATACCCTGGGAGTATCCGGAGGAGCAGCTGTAGCGGTCTGTATAGCTATAATATCGGGTTTAAGCAAAAAGTTCCCTCAAATTATTCCTTTATCCGGATTTTCAGGAGCAGTAGGAGCTATTATCCTCGTTTATTTTATCGCCAGTAGTGGCGGAAGATTAGCTATCCCCAGTCTTCTTCTTACCGGGGTTATCGTTAGCTTCTTCTCTTCTTCTTTAATTATGCTCTTAATGAGTATTAGCGGATTAGAGGAACTTCATGGGATAACATTCTGGATAATGGGTAACCTCCAGGAAACTAATCTTTTATTAATTCTCCCTGCTTCTTTAATTCTTCTGGGAGGAGTATTTATCTGCTTTCTATTTACAAGAGATTTAAATGCTCTCAGCTTGGGAGAGGAAGAGGCACAACACCTGGGAATAGAAACAGAAAGGGTAAAGAAGATTCTCTTTATTTTAGCCTCCCTTCTGGCAGGAGTAGCCGTCTCTGTTTCAGGAATAATTGGTTTCGTAGGTTTAATGACTCCTCACTTCATTAGAGGAACAATTGGTCCGGATCATCGTATTCTTCTTCCTGCTTCCGCTCTTGCAGGCTCAATCCTTCTTGTGGGTGCAGATCTCGGGGCTCGAACCCTCCTTTCCCCCCAGGAACTACCTGTAGGAGTAATCACGGGGATAATAGGAGGGATCATCTTTATTTATATAATCAGAAGAAGGAAGATAGAATTCAGGTGGTAAATTGGAGGAAGAGTTACTTAAAGTAGAAAATCTCTGGAGCGGGTATAAAGAAACCAATATTCTAAAGGGAATTAATTTGGTAATTAAAAGGGGGGAATTCTGGGGAGTAGCAGGACCCAACGGAGCCGGTAAGACCACTCTTCTTAAGAGTATTACTAAGATTCTTTCTCCCAAAAGAGGAAAAATCTTTTTCAAAGGGAAAAATATAGCCCGGATGGATGCAAGGAAATTAGCCCAGAAAGTAGCTGTAGTCCCTCAGTTTTCCATATTCTGGCTTTCTTTTACAGTAAAAGATTTTATTTTGTTAGGAAGAATTCCTTATCTTCCAAGATTCTATTTAGAAAGAAGAGAAGATTATGAGGCTGTTGAGGAAGCTATGGAGTTAACAGGAACTACGCACCTTCAGGAAAGGAGAATAAATGAACTTAGTGGAGGAGAAAAACAAAAAGTAGTAATTGCTCGAAGTTTAGCTCAAAAACCTGAATTTCTCTTATTAGATGAGCCTGTTTCTCACCTTGATATAAAACATCAGTTAGAGATCCTTAATCTTATAGAAAAACTTAATCAAAAGGAAAAAGTTACTATCTTAATGATTTCTCACGATTTAAATCTTACCAGTCATTATGTCTCCAAATTAATTCTGATGAAAGAAGGAAAGATATTTGCTCGGGGGACTCCTCAGGAAGTAATTACTGAGGATAATATTGAGAAAGTTTACGAAATAAAAGTTAAAGTATCTTCTAATGGAAGAAAAAACCCCGTTATTAGTCTTTGGTAAATATATTTGGGAGGAAAATACTCCTTCTTAATAAACCAACTCTTACCCTATTTACTTAGGATCTTCTGGAGTGGGGAGTAAAGGGAGTAAAAAGAGGAACTTTATTCATTCTGAGCTCATGTGAACCATCCTTTCGGGTATATTCATAGTAGTAATAAATTTCCTCATTCACAATTATGCAATCCATATATCTTAAAGAACCCGATGCATAGGAAGATGTAAGTAAAGGGGTTTCTTCAGTTATCTTATCATAATCCTTCAGATTAAAACTTATGGCCAGTCCTGTTTTTTCCTCATAATTTTCCTCTACTGTAGAGCTACCATCATAAAAAGCAAGGAACACCGGGGGTAAATATAATATACAGCTTATTCTGGAAGCGTAGCTATCCCAAAGTTCACCAGGAGAGAGAATATTTCCCCACCACTTAAAACTAATCCCATCATTGCTTAAGGCCAATCCTGTATGAGATTTAGTTATCCCGGTATTATAAACATCAGCGGTAATATGCATCTTCTTTTTTAGCTCTTCATTTACTTTTTCAGGGGTAGGTGCATAGCTTACAATCATATAATATCTTCCTCCCACCACTAACACATAGGGGTCTTTTACTCCTTCACATTGAATAGATGATGCCGTGAGGATTTCTTCTCTTTTATCTGTTTTAAATTCTTCCGGATGAGAAGCTTCCATCATCTCAATACGCCAGCGATTATCCAAAGGACCTACAAAACTCATATAAAGTCTATACTTACCATCTATTGTTTTAATTAAGCATGACTTTTCCACAGAAGAAGAATTAAAATCTTCTTTTTTTGCTCCCCAGATGGAGGTAAATTTAATCCCATCCTTGCTTTCAGCAATATAGCATTCTCCGCCTCGCACAGGCCGGGGTTTTCTTAGCCGATAATAAAGATAAAATTTGGAGACCTCCTCGTCGTATATGACGCTGGGAGCTCCTACCCAGTAACCTGAACTTTTCCCTGGTGGCTCCAAAACCGTCGTCCCTTCCTGAGGATTAAATAGCGGAGGCACACCTAAATATCTTTTTCCTTGACCTTGTAGAGCAACTTTCATTAAACTCCTCCTTTTTCCTAAAAACATCTGAAGATAGTGAAGACTTCCCGAACCAACGACAATATCCACTTCAATCTCTCCTTCGAAAAATATTTACAGAGTAACTATTTCCCCTGTCTCTATTGATTCGTTAGCAGCTAAGGATACCTTCAAAGTCTTTAAGCCATCGCGGAAACTGGATTTTATTTTAGAAAAGCTCCTACCCTCCACTACCTCCAAGAAAACTTTATCCTCCATTATTGCTGCCTCGCTAAGTCCTGTATCCCATTGTTCAATATCTGCCTTTGGAGGTTTCATCATATGAGCCAAATGAGCCTGCTCATCAAATTTAAACTGCTTCTCTTTGGGTCTATAAATTTTAACTTTCTCTGAAGTAATCCCTATATGCATCCTTTTAGCAACAAGGTCTATCCTCGGGCCAAGATTTGCACCCGGAAATAATGAATAAGTAGACGAAAGATTTCCTACTGCCCCATTTTCAAATACCAATGTTACTGCACTAGCATCCTCAGCAGAGAAATCCTCTATTTCTGGGAAAAGACCCTTTATCCCTCGAGCATAAACTTCTCTCACTTCTCCCATCCAGTAGCGCATTAAATCGATTAAATGAATACTTTGATCCACAATTTGTCCCCCTCCCATTTTTTTAGATCTCACCCAGGCGATAGGAGGAATAGTATGATACCAGCGAGCATCAATGAGAGCTATTTTTTTATCTCTTAATACTTCTCTGACCTTTTCTGCTCCTGGAGAATATCGCCAGAGAAATCCCACCGAGCAGATAACCCCACTTTTCTCAATGACCTCCGCTGTCTTCTCTCCCTGATCTATAGTACGAGCAACAGGTTTTTCTACAAAGATGTGGATTCCCATTTGGGCAGCAATCTCCAGTTGTCTCTCTCTTGCATAAGCAGGAGTACATATGAATACAGCATTCAGCCTTTCTTTATCATACATATCTTCATAATTAGAGTAAACCTTAGCTCTAACCTTTTTAGCTAAACTTTCAGCCATTTTTTCTTTTATATCGCAAATAGCTACAACTTCTGTGTTTTTTATCTTTTTTAATCGTTCCAGATGAGAGCTCCCCATTCTTCCTGCTCCAATAATACCCACTTTTAAACTCATTATTTTCCTCCTTGAATTATCCTCTCTATATTCTGGGCTGTTTCAAAAAGCATCCTCTCAGGATAAAATTTATAGAGAGGTAACTCGGCAATAAGATAATCATCATAATTTATTTCTTTTAGAGCCTCCATAAGAGAGGGCCAATTTACCTCTCCTTGCAAAAGATAAGTGATTCCATATCCTGACCTGTAGTCCTTAAGATGGATCCTCTTTATCCTCTTTCTTAATATCCTTACCCATTGTTCAGGATAGCCAAGTTGGCAGGAAAGGACATTTCCTACATCTAAATAACAACTTACATAGCTACTTCCTATTCCATCAATGAATTCCCGCATCTCTAAGGGACTGGTTAAAAACCTATTTTTTACGTTCTCTATGGCCAGAAAGACTTTATCTTTTTCTGCTATCTCTATTATCCTCAGTATGGCATCCTTTGCCCTATTATAAGCTTCTTCATAGTTAACCTCGGGGGTAACTATTCCCGGAACCATTAAAAGAGCTTTACCCTTCAAGATGCTTGTTATTTTTAATCCTTTCTTAAATTTCTCTATTGTATTTTCTCTTACTTTTTTATCGGGATGAGTAATTGGGAATTTCCAGCATAAATTTGGTCCTCCCCGAATACTGGGAATTTCTAATCCTATCCTATCAACTGCTTCCTTTAATTTCTCTATTTCAGAAAGTTTGGTATCCGGGGTTAGATATCCTCGATCAAAAGTAAGCTCTATTCCGTCAAAACCGGCTTTTTTATACCACTTAAATTGCTCCCTTAATGAAAGCCCTTTCCGATACTCAAAACAAATTCCCTTTTTCAAAGCTTTACCTCCTAAAAGATTTTTTTGGTGTCTCAAAAACTTTTTAAACACAAGGGAGGCAGCTCCTATCAGTCCTACATTTTCGCCTAATTTTGAGGAGGTTATCTTTGTAGCTGTATTATCTGCTCGAAAAGCGTATTTTTTTATTTCTTCTTCCAATGGATCAAAGAATACTTTACCGGCTAAGGTAAACGAATAATTACCTCTCCTGTAGAATAACTTACTATGCCCGGCACTCCTGTAGCTATACCTATTATATTTTGAAAATCCACTTTACTCTTTTTTATTACTTCTTTTATAGTTTTTTGAAGTTGATTTAAAATTCTCTTGTAACCAGCATGGGACTCGATGCTTCTTGTAATTTCTGCCAGAAACTCAATTTTTAAATTGGCAAGAGCTAATTGGAAGGGCATATTTTCCTTCTGGATTTAATTCCAGCAGCTTAGGAGGTCTTCCTCCTGAAAAAAATAAAAGTGTAATACTTTCACCATTTTTCGCGTTTATTTACCTCCTTAAATAAGTCTTTCACCCTTTACGAAATTAAAATATTACCCTATATCCTTAGGAAGGCTTGGGTAAACAATTGAAGAAATTTACTTTACAGGAGAAAATAGATTCTTAAATTGGAGTTTATAGAGATGATAATAATATCCTTTTTTCCTTAAAAGCTCCTCATGGGTTCCTCTCTCTACAATTCTTCCTTTATGAAGAACGAGTATCTTATTGGCATTCTTTATAGTAGAAAGACGATGGGCTATTACCAGGGAGGTTCTATTTCTTAAAAGTTTCTCCAGAGCATCTTGAATAAGAGCTTCTGTTTCCGAATCAATATTTGCAGTGGCTTCATCCAAAACTAAAATTTGCGGATTAAAAGCAAGAGCTCGGGAAAAAGCCAAAAGTTGCCTTTGTCCTTGAGAAAAAGTAACTCCTCTCTCCTGGACTTCTGCTTTATATCCTCCAGGAAGAGTTTTAATAAAAGAGGCAGCATTTGTATATTCTATTGCTCTTTGGACCCTCTCCTTAGAGATCTCTTTATTAGTAAGTCTTATATTACTCTCAATGTTTCCAGAGAAGAGAAAAATGTCTTGAAGAACCAGCCCCATTTGAGATCTAAGAAAAGGAAGACTCACTTCTCTAATATCAACTCCGTCTAATAAAATTCTCCCTTTCTTTACCTCATAAAACCTGAAGAGAAGGTTGATAATAGAAGTTTTTCCGGCACCGGTATGCCCCACTATGGCTACTCTTTCTCCAGGATTAACAGTGAAAGAGATATCTTTCAACACCCACTCCTCATCATTATAAGAAAACCAAACATTCTGAAATTCAATCTTCCCTCGGGGACGAAGTATTTTCTTCCCCATTATTCTTTTTTCCTCCTTCTGGTCTAAAAGCTTAAATATTCTCTCAGAAGCAGCTATAGACCCTTGAAGAATGTTATATTTCTCGGCAAAGTCTCTAATAGGACTGAAAAACATTTGAATATAAGAGAGAAAAGCTACCAGACTCCCAAAAGTAAGAGTTGTATTTATTACCCCCAATCCTCCATACCAGACGATAATAGCTATAGCCACCGAACTTATAATTTCTATAAGAGGTCTAAATACAGCAAAGATTATCAGCTGGCGTAAGGCAGCTAAATAGTTTTCTCTATTTATTTCTTTAAATTTCTCAAAATTCTCCTTTTCCTGAGAAAAAAGTTGTATTATTTTAATTCCGGAAATACTTTCCTGAGAAAAAGCATTTAGCTTGGCAATTTTTCTCCTGATTTCTCTATAAGCATCTCTTGCTTTAGAGCGAAAAATAAAACTAATATAAACTATTAGAGGAGTAAGAGCGAGAACAAAAAGAGTAAGCTTTACATTCATTTTAAACATCACAAAGAGAATGCCTCCCATAAGGAAGACATCCTTAAGGACATTAACCAATACCGAAGTATACATCTCGTTAATGGCAGCTACATCATTAGTAGCTCGGGTGACTAACCTTCCTACAGGATTTTTTTCTAAGAAAGAGAGAGGGAGAAAAAGCAAATGAGAGAAGATTTGAAGGCGCATATTAAACATTATCCGCTGGCCTGTCCATTGGAGAAGGTAAACATAAGCAAAATTAAAGAAAAAATTAAGGATAAGAATAAGAACGAAAATAAGGGCAAGAAATTTTACCCCCTCTAAGTCCTTACTTCTGATAATCCTGATATCCTCTTTTTCTACCTTCTTTAAATCGTCAAGATTAGCAAAAAAAGAATGGTTATATTTATGAAAGATATCGGGATATTTACCCAATATATTTAAAATTTTTTCTTTTTGATTATCTTTTAATTCAGAAGGATTTATAAAGAAGTATCTTTCTTTAGAAAAATAACCTCTTTTTTCTAAAAGAAGCTTATCCTCACTCTCTATATTTGATAAATTCATTAAATAGATTCCCTCTTTTAAATAAATGAGATTCTGAATATACTTTCTTTTTATTTCATCTTCAAAAGAGAGGTCTTTACCAGAAAATTTTAGCTGGATATAAGAAGGAACAATATACCGGTCAATAGATAATTTAGCAATATAAGGAAGAGAAACATCAAATAAAGCTGTAAAAAGAAGAAGGACTAAACAAATAATAAAGAAAAATTTATAGGGCTTCACATACTGGAGAAGTCGGCGAATTAATTTAAAATCATAAATCTTCCCTTTTATTTTTTCTTCCTCTAAGGATGAAAATGAATGATGGTGATTCATAATCTCAGATATTCCTCCTCTTCCTTAGCTATTTTTTGCCTCTCGTAAAGATTAGCATAAATTCCATTTAAATTTAAAAGTTCCTCATGAGTTCCTCTTTCTACTATTTCTCCCTCATCCAGAACAATGATGAAATCTAAATCCTTCACACTGCTAATTCTTTGAGAGATGATTATAGAAGTGCGGTTCCGCATTATCTCTTTAAGATTCTGGAGTATAGCTTCCTCTGTTTCCGTATCTACAGAAGAGAAAGCATCATCAAGAATAAGAACCCTGGGATTCATTAATATTGCTCTCGCTAAGGCTATTCTCTGTTTTTGTCCTCCCGAGAGAGTAATTCCCCTTTCTCCTACTATGGTATCCAGGCCGTGAGGAAATTCTTTAATTTCCTCATAAATCTTACATCTTTTTGCTATTTCTATAATTTCCTCTTCGGAAATTTCCGAATTTCCAAAAGCAATATTTTCTCTAATGGAGGTCGAGAACAAGATACTTTCCTGAGGAACCACTCCTATATCTTTTCTCAAACTGGAAAGAGAAATTTTCCTTATATCCACATTATCGATAAAAAGATGTCCAGATGGAGGATCATAAACTCTGAGCAAAAGTTGAATTAAAGTGGTCTTTCCCGAGCCCACCTTCCCCACAATTCCCAATCTCACTCCCGGCTCAATAAGAAGATCTATATTCTTTAAAGCTAACTCCTTGCGATCAGGATAAGCAAAGGATAAATGACGATACTCTATCTTACCCTGAATATCCATCTTTATGGCATCCTTTTCATCTTTTATTTCCGGTGAGATTAAAAGAATCTTATTTATCCTCCCCATAGAAGCTGCTCCTCGCTGAACAAGATTAACCACCCAACCTATAGACATTAAAGGCCAGGTAAGCATCCCCAGATATGTGCTGAAAGCTACCATATCACCCAGACTCACTTCGTTAAGAATTACCTTTCTACCACCGAATAAAATAACCATAGCTGTTGCCAGTCCTCCAATAAGCATAATAAGAGGAAAAAACATTCCCCAGACTTTCACTAAAGACATATTTTTAGCTACAAATTCTTCATTGACCTTACGAAACTCTTTAATCTTTCCTTTCTCCTGAACAAATGCTTTAATTTCTCTTATACCCGATAAAGATTCTCTTACCTGTTCGGTAATATCAGCAAAACCTTTTTGCACTTTTTCAAAGCGATTATGGATGCGCTTACCAAAAATCGTCACTATTATCGTAGTAAAAGAGAGAGGAATAACAGTGTATAGAGTAAGAGTAGGACTTATACGGAGCATAAAAGCTAAAGAAAATACAAAAAAAAGAATAGCATCAACTAACCTTGCTACTCCTGGCCCAGTAGCCATCCGGACAGCATCAATATCATTAATGGAGCGAGCCATAAGATCACCGGTCTTTGTCCGATCAAAAAAACTTGCTGACAGGGATTGAAGATGAAAGAACAACTTATTACGAAGATATTGTTCCACCTTTCGAGAAGAACCTATAATATAATAGCGCCAGAGGTAACGAAAAAAAGCTCCTATAAGAGCTAAAGCAATAATGTAAAGAGCGTATTTAGTTAAAAGAGGACCTGTAGCTATCCCCAGAGCAAGAGAATCTATCGTTCCTCTTATAATAAGAGGCATAATTAAGTGAGCAATATCAACAATAAAAAGAGAAATAAGCCCAAAAATTATCTCCCTTTTATATCTTAAAACAAGCAAAATAAGATCTTTAAACTTTTTCATTTTAAAAGCGCATCTCCCTCCTTCCCTCAAGAGCCTCTAAGAGAGTAAGCTCATCAGCAAATTCTAAATCTCCTCCTGCAGGAAGCCCGTGGGCCAGACGAGTTATCCTGACATTCAGGGAAGAGAGCAGTTTAAAAAGATAAATAGCGGTAGTTTCGCCCTCGGCGTTAGGATCGGTAGCTAAAATAACTTCTTTAACATTTCCCTTTTTAACCCGTTCCAAAAGGGGTCTAATATTAATATCTTCAGACCCTATTCCTTTAATGGGAGAAATAGCCCCTCTTAAAACATGGTAGACCCCCTTAAATCTTTTTACTCTTTCAAAAAGGAAGACATCGCGAGGTTCCTCTACTACACAAATAATAGATCTATCTCGAGTCCCATCTTGACAAATCTTACAAGGATCTTCCTCAGTAACATTGCCGCAAATAGAACAATACTTTACCCTTTCCTTAAGTTCTCTAATAGCCTCTGCTAATCTAAAAATATTCTCTTTTCTCTCTTTCAAAATAAAAAAAGCTATGCGCTCCGCACTCTTTTCTCCTATACCCGGGAGCTTACTTAACTCTCCTACTAACCTATTTAAGGACTTTACGGAATACATTTTATAAACCAAAAAATTGAGAGATTTCCCCGGAGAGATTTAATCCTCCGGTAAAGTTTCTCACTCTTTCCTTAATTAACTCCTTTACTTTCTTTATCCCATCATTTGTAGCCGCTAATATTAAATCACTGAGCATTTGAATATCCTTCCCTTTTAACAAACTCTCCTCTATGCGCACATCTACCACCTCAAAATTGCCGGTAAGAGTTACTTCCACCATTCCTCCCCCGCTGGAACCGGTAACTTTTTCCCGGGATATCTCTTCTTGGGCCTTTTTTATCTCTCCTTGTATTTTTTGAAATTGTTGAATTAGCTTCATAAAATCAGGTATCATCTTTTTTATTCTCCTTTCTCCTCCTCTACCACCTCTCCATCAAACATTTCTATCACTTTAGAGACTGTTTTTTTCAACTTATCTTCAGAAGCAGAGGGAATAACATCCTGTTTTTTATCTTCCTCAATAATCTTAGAGGAGGAGACCTGACCAATTAGCTTTTCTTCAAGATTTAATATCTTTTCATAAATAGTTGCTAATTCAGGATCTTTAGACTCTAAATACTCTTTTTGGGCATCAAAAGAACAAAGTTCAACCATAAGTAATTCTAACCAGATCTTTGGTTGAGAAGAGAAAGTAATTTTTTCTTCTATTTGAGAAATAATTTTTATAAAATGAACTATTTCTTTTAAAGTAAAATAAGAAGCCTGTTTCTCTATTATCTTTCTATCGGAAGAATTTATCTTCCCTTTTAATTTAACAAGAATTAAATCCCTGAACCATTTTTTCCATTCTTTAATGAGCCACTCTGGTAATTTCCCCTCATCAAGTAACTGATTAACTAACTCTATATTAGCTAAAGCCCTCTTCCTGGCTACATTTTCCGTAAGCTCCGCTATATATTTTCTTTCCACCATTCCCAAAATGCTGGTTACATCTTCCTCTTTTATCCTCCCTCGAGTATAAGAAATAGCCTGATCCAGTATCTTT
>JAGGVN010000036.1 GCA_021158005.1 Candidatus Aerophobota bacterium
AGGAGCCGGGAACTAAGAACTAATTCTTTTGGCCTATATAGGAGGAGAAGTGATGACTTCAAGAGAAAGGTTTCGGGAAACACTTTTATTTGGAAAACCTGATAAAGTGCCCTTTCAACCCGGTGGTCCCCGGGAGTCTACCCTGGCCAGATGGCATAAAGAAGGTTTACCCGAAAAAGTTAATTATTATGAATTTCTTCTTAAAGTTTTAGAAATAGAGAAAGAAAAAGAGAACCCAAAGGTAGATTTAGGAGTATCCTTTAAAATGATTCCTACTTTCGAAGAGAAAGTATTGGAACATAAAGATGGTCACTATATAGTTCAGGATTGGATGGGAGCAATTACCGAAATTTCCGATAAGTATGATTACACTTATATTCGTCGAGCTAAGGATTTTGTTACTCGCAAATGGCATAAATTCCCTGTAGAAAATCATCGTGATTGGGAATTGATGAAAGAGCGCTATAAGGTAAATACTCCCGGGCGCTTTCCTGATGATTTTGATAAACGTTGTCAAGCATTAAGACTAAGAGATTATCCTTTTGGTTTGAATATTAATGGTCCTTTCTGGCAACTTAGAGAATGGCTGGGATTTGAAAACCTGTGCATTTTAATGGTTGAAGACCCTGATTTTATTATGGAAATGATTAATTTCTGGAGTGATTTTGTATTAAAGACACTGGAGCCAATCTTAAAAAGAGTAAAGTTAGATTATGTTCTTTTTTCCGAAGATATGGCTTATAAAAATCATAGTATGATTTCCCCGAAGATGGTTAGAAAGTTTCTTCTCTCTGTTTATGAGCGTTGGGTTAGGGTGCTTAAGAGAAGTGATTGTCCCCTGGTAGGGATAGATTCCGATGGTTATATTGGAGAATTAATTCCCCTCTGGATTGAAGTAGGAATAAACTATTGTCTTCCTATGGAAGTTGCCGCAGGGAACGATATTGTAAAATATAGAAAAATTTATAAAGATAAGATGGCTTATATAGGAGGTATTGATAAGCGAGCTATTGCTAAAGGAGGCAAGATAATAAAAAAGGAAGTGATGCGAGTAGTTCCTCCACTATTAAAAGATGGTGGCTTTATTCCTTCCTGTGATCATGGTGTGCCTCCAGATATCTCCTGGCCTAATTTTATTGAATATTCTAAGCTTTTAGCAAAGCTTACAGGCTGGTTAAAGAATTCTTGATATATATGGGAAATTATACCTGTAATTCTTTACTTAAGGACATTCCCCTGAAGGAGCATTACATTCGCTACTCTTTAACGAGGCCTCCGGAATGAGGAGTGAATGAGGAGACTGAGTAGAATAATTTCAAGCGGATATATAGCGACGGAAGGGAAAGTCCGAAGTTTTCTTGAGGCTACATTGTCTATCAAGGAAATACTTTATGGATTACAGAAATTACAGAATAGAGACTAAATTTGGGAGAAATAAATGGCTGATTTAACAACAAATTATGTAGGTTTGAGACTAAGATCTCCTCTTATTGTCGGTTCAGCAGGGATTACGGAAACAGTAGAAAGAATGAAGAGAGCACAAGATAACGGAGCGGGAGCAGTGGTAATGAAATCTCTTTTTGAAGAGGAAGTATCCCATATTTCCCCTACTCCCCGATTCAGGTTAATTCATCGCTCAACAGGGGATAGAGAAACTTTTTCTCTCTATTCTTATGAACAGGGAAGTGAGTGGGGATTGGAACGTTATGCAAAGGAGGTATCCAGAGCAAAAAAAGAATTAGAGATTCCTGTTATTCCCAGTATTAACTGTATTACTGAAAAGGGGTGGGTCTCTTACGCTAAGAGATTAGAAGAAGCAGGAGCAGATGCTCTGGAACTTAATTTCTCCTGTCCTCACGGGTCTATAACTTTTAGAGGAGGGAAGGTAGAGGATGAAATAATAAGGATAGTAGAGAAGATAAGGAAGAGCGTCTCCTTACCCCTTATTGCTAAGTTAAGTCCTCAGTTAACTTTTCCCCTGAAAGTAGTTGAAGAGATTGAATCTCTGGGAATAAATGGAGTCACTATTTTTAATCGTCTGGCTGGGCTGGATATAGATATAAATGAAGAAAAACCTATTATGCACGAAGGTTATGCCGGGCATGGAGGTCCCTGGGCTATTTATTATCCTCTGCGCTGGATAAGTGAAATTTCCCGCCGGGTAAAGATAGATATAAGTGGTAGTGGAGGAGTCTATTCAGCTGAGGACGCCGTAAAATATTTATTAGCGGGAGCCACTACGGTGCAGATGGTTACCGCCATATTTTTGAACGGCTACGAGATTATAAAAAAAGTTAGTGAAGAATTAAGAGAATATATGGATAGGAAGGGATATAAAAGAATTAAAGATTTTAGAGGAAAAATATGTTCAAAGATAAAGGGCACCTACCAGATTAAAAGAACTCACTATCTAAAAGCGAAGATTAATGATAATTTAATTTCTCCCTGTCAGTCTGCCTGTCCAGCAAAAATTAATATCCAGGCATATGTTAATTTAATTTCTGAGGGTAAATTCGAAGAAGCTTTTAATTTAATTAGAGAGAAGGTTCCCTTCCCCTTTAGTTTATCCCGGGTATGTCCCGCTCCCTGTGAGAGAGAATGTATAAGAGGGAAAATTGACGAATCTATTGCTATTAATGATTTGAAGCGATTTCTCGCTGACTGGGCGATAGAAAATACTTCCATTCAGAGATTAAAGAAGAAGGTTTTAGATGGCTCGGGAGATAAAGTAGCCATTATCGGGGCCGGTCCTGCAGGATTATCCTGCGCTTATGATTTAGCTAAAAGAGGATATAAACCCTGTGTTTTTGAATCTCAGTCTGTAGCCGGAGGTATGTTAATGATGGGGATTCCTTCGTATCGTCTTCCCAAAGAAATAGTAGAGAAGGAAATAAGAGAGATTCAAAATTTTGGGGTAGAAATAAAGTTAAAAACTTCCATTGGAAAGGATTTAGCTTTTAAAAAGCTGAAGAGCCTTGGGTATAAAGCTATATTTATCGCTACCGGAGCCCATAAAGATAAAAGATTAAATATTCCTGGAGAGAATTTAAGAGGAGTAATCTCGGGGTTTTTCTTTTTAAAGAGTTTAAATTCTGGGAAGAAGATAAAAATAGATAAGAAAGTAGCTGTGATAGGAGGAGGAAATACAGCTGTAGATTCTGCTCGCTCCAGTATCCGTCTGGGAGCAGAAGAGGTTTATCTAATTTATCGGAGAACTAAGGAAGAGATGCCCGCCATTTTTGAGGAGCTCAGGCAAGCTGAAGAGGAGGGAGTAAAAGTATTATATTTAACTACTCCGGTAGAGATTATTGAGAAAAATGGAAGGGTTGGTGAGCTTCGGTGTATCCCTCTGGTTTTAGGAGAAAAAGATAAAGATGGACGCAGAAAACCTTCACCTATCCCTGCCTCTTCTTTTTCTTTGAAAGTAGATACCATAATAGTAGCTATTGGCCAGGTTCCTGACCTTTCTTTTTTAAATGAAGCGAAGGATTTTAAGATAAAGAAAGATAATACTTTATTTGTTAATCCTAAAACCCTGGCTACCAATATAGAAGGAGTATTTGCTGGAGGAGATGTGGTAAGTGGACCAGCTACAGTAATCCAAGCTATTGCTGCCGGGAAAAGAGCAGCCCTCTCCATTGACCGATATTTAAGAGGAGAACCCTTTTTAGAAGAGGAAGAGATTGTTGTTTCCAGGGAAAAAGCATTAAGCAAAAGAGGGATTATAGAAGAAAAAAGGAGAGAAAAACCCTTTCTTATCTCCCTTGATATGAGAAAGACTACTTTTAAAGAAGTAAAGAAGACTTTGACCAGAGAACAAGCTATTAAGGAAGCTAAAAGATGTTTTTCTTGTGGATGTGGTTTGGGTTGTGGAATATGTGAGAGAGTTTGTATTTATTCAGCTATAAAGAGGGTAGGGGGTAATTATAAAGTTGATAATGAAAAGTGCGATGGATGTGGACTATGTGTGGAAGTTTGTCCCAAGGATAATATTGAATTGGTTAGTACCTGGTAAAACCACTTTTTTACCTCTCTCTTAAAAAGGAGTTAGTTGTGAAAATAAGAGTGTCTGTTTTAAGGGAATTTAATGAGCCTTTATTAATTGAGGAACGGGAGTTACCTTCTTTAAAAGAGAAGGAAATTCTGGTAAGGATAAAATCCTCAGGAGTATGCGGTTCTGATATTCATATGTGGAAAGGAAAGGACCTTCGCACTCCTCTTCCTTTAATTTTAGGTCATGAGGGAGTGGGTGTAGTAGAAGATATAAAAGGGAAAAAACAGGATATTTTTGGAGAGAGGATTAAGATAGGGGATTTTATTATCTGGGATAGAGGACTTGTTTGTGGGAATTGCTATTTTTGTGTGATAAAAAAAGAGCCCTCTCTGTGTGTAAACAGACAGGTATACGGGATTACCAGGGATGGTTGCTATGCTACTCACATAATTTTGCTTAAAGAGACAAAGATTATAAAGATAGAGGAAAAAATTGATCCGGCGATTTTAGTTTCTGCTTCTTGTTCGGGAGCTACTGCTGCCCATGCTATTAGCCAATGTGAAATATCAAAAGAAGATACGGTAATTATCCAGGGGCCAGGACCTATGGGGATTTTTGCTCTTGCTTTTGCTCGTGAAAGAGGAGCAGAGAAGGTATTTGTAATAGGAACAAAGAGGAGTGAAAAGAGGTTGAAACTCTGTTTAGAATTTGGAGCTACAGGAATTTTAAATATTAATGAAACTTCTTTTGAGGAAAGAATCTCTTATATTAAAGAAGAGACAAAAGGAGTAGGAGCAAGTGTAGTTATAAACTGCACTAATTCTTCGTCTGCCCTTAGAGAAGGACTGAAGATGACTGCTCCTGGAGGAACTTATGCTCTTCCGGGAATAGCTACTCCTATCGGGGATACTCCTGTAAGTTTTTATGAAGATATTGTTCGAAAAAATATAAAAATTCAAGGAATCTGGGTAAGTGATACTGCGCATCTTTACCAGGCAGTGAGGTTAATATTGAGTAAAAAATATCCTTTTGAGAAATTAATTACCCGAAAGTTTAGTCTGAAGGAGGCTACCGAAGCTTTGAAATCTGTAGATACTCGCAAAGTAATAAAAGCAGTGCTCATACCTTAGAAGGAAAATGCAAGAATATAACTATGATGTAGTAATCGTGGGTGGGGGAGGAGCGGCTCTAAGAGCAGCTTTAGCGGTGATAGAGAAGGAACCCGAAGCTAAGGTAATTTTAGTTACCAAAGGAAAATTAGGGGAAAGTGGAGTAACGGCTAATGCCTGTTCGGATAGAATGGCTTTTCATACCACTTTACCTTTTACGCAGCCTGGAGGAGAGGATAATTATAGGTATCATGCAGAGGATATATATAGGATAGGAGGATATGTTTCTGATAGGGATTTAGCTTATATTTTAGCTAAAAATTCTCGGGAAGCTTTTGAATATCTGGATAGGAGAGGGGTTCCCTGGGTAAAGAGGAGGGGAAGACCCTGTCAATTTCTCACCGATGGTTCAAAATATCCCCGAGCTTGCTATACCGGTCCCTATACAGCAAATCATATTGAGGAAGCTCTGGTTAAGCAGGTAAAAGAGACAGAAGTCGAGTTTCTGGAAGATTTTACAGCTATTGAGCTTATGCTTTCTAAGGATAGAGTAGCGGGAGTTTTGGGGCTGAATAGAAACAAAGAGCTGGTTCTGTTAAGAACTAAGGCTACTATCTTGGCTACTGGAGGAGCAGGAGAAATTTTTAAGGTGAATGTGTATCCAGAAGGGATGACTGGAGACGGTTACGCTATGGCTTATCGGGCGGGAGCAAAGCTTGTAAATATGGAATTTATTCAAATAGGAGTTTCTTCAGTTAAGACAGGATTAGCCTGTTCGGGGAGTATGATGCGTGCCGTGCCTACACTGATTAATGACCAGGGAGAAGAATTCCTCCTTGATTACTTTCCTGAAGGGACTAACCGAGGGGAAATTTATCTTACTCTTTTCCAAAAAGGAGCTAATTGGCCCCTCTCTTTTGAGCACAAATCCTGGTTAATCGATGTTGCTATTTTTAAGGAAATGAGAAAAGGGAGAAGAATTTATTTAGATTATAATCGTAATCCCCAGGGTTTGAGATGGACAGAGTTAAAAGAAGTGGGAGATTGGTATAAAAAAGTGAAGGGAATAGATTTATTAAAAGAAAAAAAACTTCAAGATAGTCCCTTGAAGAGGTTAAAAGAGATTAATCCTGAGGTAATGTTCTGGCTTAGAGAAAGAGAAATTTATCTTGAGAGAGGAGATAAAGTGGAGATAGCCCCTGCTGCTCAACATTTTCAAGGAGGAATTAAAATAAGAAGAGAGGGAGAAACTTCCTTGAGAGGGCTTTATGCTGCTGGAGAGTGTGCGGGAGGCCAACATGGAGCTAATAGACCTGGAGGAAACGCTCTTCTTGACTCTCAGGTGTTTGGGAAGATAGGTGGATTATCAGCGATAAGAGAGGCAAAAATGTTAAAAGAGACTCCTCAAATTGAATCTTCTTTTATTAAAGAGAAGATAGAGAGTATAGAAAAGTTAAAAGATAAAAGTAGAGGGCTTTTGGCTTCTTTGGCTCGGGAGATGATTCAAGAAGTGCTTTCTCAATTTGCCAGTGTTATGAGAACTGAGGAGGGACTTAACGAAGGACTGAAGAAGATAGAAGAAATAGAAAAAGAAGGAATTTGTATAGATGAGAGAGGACTTATTTTTGCTCTGGAGACTAATAATATGTTAAAGGTAGCCCAGATGGTAATGGGGGCGGCGAGACTTCGTAAAGAGAGTCGCGGACCCCATTTATATTTTAAAGATTTTGGAGAAATTTATCCTTTAAACAAGGATGAAGAACATTGGCGAAAATATATTGTGATTAAAAAAGAAGAAGGTAAAATGAAGTTTGAGATAAGAGAACCTGTAAGAATGGTTAGTTTTTAGTCATTAGTTTTCAGTTGAAAATTAAATAAATCTAACGAAAGATTTAACCTCTAAAGAACATAGCGGTATAATAGGTCTTACTAGAGAAAAGAGAACTTCTTCTCCTTTTATCCTGAAGTAGGAGAAGAGGTCTTTGAATATCTGGAGAGTAAACAAAAGGCTGAAGGCGGGAATATACCCTACTCATCTGGACAAAGAACTATCTTCATCTTCTCCCAAGTAATCTGTTTACTTCTTCCATAGTAGGAGCACCCTCCATAGGCCCTTTCTTGGTTACCGCTAGTGCCCCCACAGCGTTAGCAAAGGTAGCTATTTTTTTCAAGGGCCATTCTTTCAGTAATCCTACTATAAATCCGGCATCAAAGCAGTCGCCTGCACCGGTAGGGTCTACTTCTTTTACTTTAAAAGAAGGAACCTCTATTTTTTCTTTAAGAGTAAATATCGTTGCTCCTCTTTTTCCTTGTTTTAAAGCTACAATTTTTATCCCATAATTTAATAATCTTTCGCAGGCACTTTCAACATCTTTTTCTCCGGTTAAAAGTTTTACTTCCTCTTCACCGGGTAAAATTACCTCACAGGAAAAAAGAAGAGGCTGGCAAATTTTTCTTATTTTATTTACTCCTAGAAGTTCAACTCGAAGGTTGGGGTCAAAGCTAATCTTACCCTGAGAGTCTTTTATTATTTTCACTGCTTCATAACAAGCTTTTTGAACTTGATTATTTATCGATAAACTTGAGCCCATTATGTGTAAATATTTTACTTGGGAAAGATAATCTCTGTTTATTTGCTTTAAACTAATTTGTCCAGAGGCGGCCCGGGAGAGGTGGAAGATAAATTTACGAGTTCCATCCCTAAAATAAGTTACAAAAGCTACTCCTGTAGTATAATCTTTTGAAATCTCTATATACTGAGTATCTACATTGTCTTCTTTTAATCTCCGGAGGATTAATTTTCCAAAGTCATCCTCTCCTACTGTTCCGATAAAACCGCTCCTCACCCCTAACCGGGCTACAGTATCAATAAAGATAGCAGGTGCCCCACTGGGAAAAGGACCAACAAAAGTACC
>JAGGVN010000047.1 GCA_021158005.1 Candidatus Aerophobota bacterium
GCTTCACCTAAGCAGGATGCCTTTGCTCCATTCCCGTTACAGGAACTTCAAAGCTCGTATGCATCCATCTAACTTCTTAGGTTGCATCACCACAGTGCCGTGTCTTGCAACAACGCTACTATCAGTAATAGGCAACTAACAGGAAGGATTCTCACCCTCTGGCTGACTGGTCCTCCGGGCGTTACCAAAGATCGGAAAGTTAAACTGGTGCCACCCTTTTATTTTTAATTGCCAGAATTACCATAAATAAAGGATTTTTATTTTACAACTGTCAAAGTTGAGTCTTTATTGTGCAGAAGAGAGAAAGGAAAAGACTTTGCTGGACTTGCATCAAGAACAGTAGTTATTCCCAGTTTTTTGCTTTACTAAAAATGAAATTAATTATCTCTATCGGTATCTCAAGCTGGACCAAGACAATGCTCACCCGGAAAGGAATATCTTTAAGAGGAGTGGTTATTAAGGAGAAAACTTCATATTAGCTCCAGAGTCAAGAACAATACTGTTATCTCCATCCTTATTGATAATAATCACTGCAACTCCTGAGTGTTCCTCTTTGTTTATGACTAAATAGTCTGCAATTACTTCTTCCTTTTCTAATCCTTGTTTCAACTTTGTCCCAGAGAATCATTACCCAAACATCCACCCAAAGCCACTTTTCCCCTAAGCCGAGCAATACAAACAGCTTAGGTGGCTCCTTTACCTCTTAGAATTGTAGAAAAATCAGAACCTATAAGAGTTTCTCCTGGTTTGCGAACTCTCTTTGCTTTAACCACAAAATCCATATTGATACCACCGAGTACCAGTATGGATTTATCTTTTAACATTTCATCACCACCTTCATCCCTTCCCGGTTTTCTACAGTCTAAAAAGCTACCTATTAGTTAATCAGTTAGATTGAAGTAGGCTTATTCTATCTGGAATTCAACTACTGTGCAGGAATGAGGAGGAAAACTATAGGTGAATTTAGGACCAGCATTTTTAATTATCGCAGTTTTAATCTTAACCCTTTCGGGATTTTCAAAGTCGTTTATTGCCATCACATCAGGCCCATTTAGCTCATAAATTTTAGCCTCAGCAGATGGAGAAAAACCGTTCAAAACAATAGGACAGTCTATTTCTTTTTCCTTATGGTAGTTAATAACCGCTAAATACAGTCTATTCTCATTTTTATCCAGAGTAGCTGAGGCATCTAAATAAGGAATATTGTGTAATTTAAATTTAACTTTAGCGATCCCCCCTTCTCCCTCAATATCGTAGCGCTCTGATTGAACGAAGGTGTCAAGGACAATATCTCCACTATGGTTTGTGAAAAGCTCAAAAGCTCTGTAAATTGGAGTAAGATAAAGACCATGTTTTTCAGTGTAGATGGCTCCCAGCACATTCACCAGTTGAGCAAGATTAGCCATGGTTACGCTCTGACATAACTTATGTAGGATGATAAATACACCGGCTGCGAATAATCCATCCTTTAAAGCGTAATTTTCCTCATTACCATTTTCCGGTATACCTCTATACCAGATATTCCACTCATCAAGAGCAATTTTTATTTTCTCTTCTTCCTTCACTAGAGGTTGAGCTATATCTATCACTTGGCTTAAAATTTTTAATCTCTTTTCTAACCAATAAACAGAAGCTACTGTCTCATAGTAGTCATCTGAACCAAGGTATTGATGATTAGAGATATAGTCTATGTATTTCCCGGCAGTTTTAATCACTTCCAGATCCCAATCCGGATTATCAGCCCCTACGGCGATAATTTTTATGGTAGAATCTACTGTTTTCATAAACTTAGCATACTCTCTTAAAACCTTAGCATACTCTTTTGCTGATCTGTATCCTACCTGCCACTCTCCATAATTCTCATTCCCTACTCCCCAGTATTTGACCCGGTAGGGCTCTGGATGGCCATTTTCTCTCCGTAATTTTGCATAGTAAGTATTCCCACTGCTATTGCAATATTCCAGCCAATGAATAGCTTCATCTAAACTACCCGTTCCTATGTTAACACAAATATAAGGCTCAGCTCCAACTTCCCGACAATACTCAATGAATTCATCGGTACCAAATCTATTTGTTTCCTCTTTAGCCCAGGCTAAATCAAATCTCACCGGTCTTTTGTCTTTGGGACCAATTCCATCTTCCCAGTGATAATTAGAGGCAAAATTTCCTCCTGGCCACCTAAGGAGAGGACATTTTATATTTTTTACAGCCTCCAAGACATCTTTTCTGAATCCTCTTTCATCGGAAAGGGAAGACCCTTCCTCATAAATACCTCCATAAATACACCTTCCTAGATGTTCAATAAAATGGCCGTAGATATTGGGATCGACCTTACCAATTTGGCGTTCTTTGTTTACCGCTATTTTATATTGCTCTTTATCCATAGAACACCTCCGCTGATGTTTAAAAATAATCTTTCATTCTTTTTTCTCATCTCTATTTTGTTTTGTACCCTTTACCTATTTTCGAAGAAGAACAAGTTTTTGTGAAGCTTTTCTTAAGAACTTCTGTATATGAAATCGGCATCACAACATTCTTTTGAGTATAAGAAAGAGCAGGTAGATAGTATTATGAGCTTTATTGAGGAATGCAATAAAGAAGTAAAGTATTACCGTCATTCCTTCATAGAGTTTTGAATATGCTCTCGTATGACCTCTATCTCTTTCTCCCGGTAAGGTTTGCCATTCGGGTGCAGCAGATCCTGGAACCACACATCAGGTTCAGCAGCTCCTGGAGGTAATCCCCAAGAAAAATGTGTTTGGGTTTTTCCGTTCACTAATCCCCAACAGTAACAACCAATTTTTTCTCGTTTAAAGAACGGGAGATGCGTTTGAAAAAGGCTATTGTGATAGCGAGCCATCCACTCGGTGCAAATAACAGGTCGCCCATATGATTTCAAGTCGGAGACTTGCTTCTGAACAGATAAGAGATCACCATAATTATGAAATGTTATGATATCTGATAATTTTAGCATCACTTTGGTGACACCTTGCGAGCTCTTGTCTCAAATTGCTGCAGTGAGTGGTTGTTCAGGTTTACCATTACGGGCCCACCGGAAGGCTTCGCGAAACAATGGTAAACTCTCATCACCCATGCCCCCATTGCCTAGCTCATTATAGATATTCCAAGCTAAAATGCGCTGATCTCCAGCAAAGCGTGAAACGACCGTGGTAACAAAATTCTCCAATTGAGGCCAAGTCGATCGATCCACAACTCGTTCATGCCCCGGATTTGGAGTCCAATCGCTGTTGTGCACCCCAGGAATTGGATCATCTTGCCTACCGAGGTAAGGCTCTTTGCATGAAAAAGCGCAATTATCAAAAATACAGAATATTGTGGAAATTTTATGCCTATCAACCGCTTTAAGGAATTGGTCTATTCGCTTGATTAAACCATCTGGATCATTATGTTGATAAAGAAAGCTTCTATGCAAAGATGCACGATCTTGCAGATAAGATAATACCCGATGATGACTTTGCCGATATCTACTGTCTTGATAATAGCCGACCTTCTGTACCCCCGACAAGAATTACCAAAGCTCTTATCTTGCAGTACTACGAAAACTATCCGACAGAGGAGCACTTGAGATGGTTCGCTTTAACATAAAATGGAAATACGCTTTATCTGTCCCAATAGATTATGAGGGTTTCGATCGTTCGCTTTTAGTCTATTTAGGGCCCGGCTTCTTGCAAACAACAAAGAAAAGATGGTTTTTTAAAAGAGGAGGTAGATCAGGTTATAGATTCTACCCCAATGCTTGGAGCAGCAGCTGTGAAAGATACCTATGATCTTTTAAGAGATGGTATAAGAAAGATTCTTTCATGTATGGATAAGAGGACAAAATCAAAAATAAATCTTTCCCTCAAAGCTTATGGGAAAGGTGATCCCAAACGTAGAGTAGGCGGGTGGGTTGCCCCACCAACCCCTCATCGAACTGACCATGCCGATTTCCAGCAGCCAGCTCTCCTTAGGCGTTGCCCCTTTACAGGGAGTAGTTCCGGCCGTTTTAGTTTAAAGGTAGTGACTCGGTTTCTTAGCCAGAAATCTAATTGATCAAATATCCTTTGGCAATTACCTTTAAGAAAGTAATTGCCCCAGCCTCTGACTACAGGATTAAGCTCACCAATTATCTTAGACATTGATTTGGGCTGATGCCTGTGGGTTATGTGCCTTACCTTTTCTTTAAAAGCCTTAACTGCCCGATCTCGGGGGATTTTGTAATCTGAGTATCCATACCCAAATTAGAAAACCTAAAAACTCAAAGATTTGAGTTTTATAGGTAATCTTAGTCTTTTGAGAATTGAGTCTGAGGTTCAGTTCCTTCTCCAAAATTTGCTTTGTCAATCTTAGAGCCTTCTCTGCTTCAGTCCTGCTTTTACACATAACCAGTATATCATCAGCGTATCTAACTGCCTTAAATCCCTTCTCAGTCATCTTCTTATCATAAGGATGAAGGTAGATGTTAGCTAAAAGAGGCGAAATTACCCCATCCTGCGGTGTTCCAGTAGCTTCATATTCTCCATTACCCCACATGCAAGGAATGATTGAATAAGGTTTAGAACCCCTTCACCAGCAACCTCCTCTGCTACCAGGTTGATGAGCTTCTTTTGGTCAACCGCATCAAAGAACTTCTCAATGTCCACCTCTACCACCCATTGACAGCTATCTTTAGATATCCTTCCACTTTTTCTATAGCCTGATGTGGGCTTTTTCCAGGTCTAAATCCATAGCTACACTCACAGAATAGAGGATCAAATATTCTCTGCAATCTGTTCAAAAGAGCCTGCTGAACTACCCTGTCCCTGATTGCAGGGATACCTAAGGCTCTTTTGTCCCCGGTGGGCTTAGGAATCCAGACTCTTCTTGCAGGTTTAGGAGTGTATCTATCCTCTTTTAGGAGACGGTGTATCTCATCAAGATTTTGATGTAAGTTCTGGTCAAAATCCTCAATGGATACCCTGTCTACTCCTCCTGAGCCTTTATTAGCCTTCTCCCAGGCTATATAGAGGTTGAGGGGTTTATAGACCTTATCAATCAATGAGTGGACTTTAAAATCCAATGACTTTCTTTCCCAGGGTTTGCCTTGCATAAGCTACCTTCCTACCAGCCTTTATCCTATCATAACCTCAAAGTGAAGATTTTCTTCTCCTATCGAGTGTATCTTCTTGGTTGCAGTAGGTATCAAGGCTTCACCTAAGCAGGATGCCTTTGCTCCATTCCCGTTACAGGAACTTCAAAGCTCGTATGCATCCATCTAACTTCTTAGGTTGCATCACCACAGTGCCGTGTCTTGCAACAACGCTACTATCAGTA
>JAGGVN010000127.1 GCA_021158005.1 Candidatus Aerophobota bacterium
CCTCGGTGGGAGAGAATAATGTTTCTCTTCTTTATTGGAACAATGCTTCTTCCTTTTCAGATAGCTTTAATCCCTCGTTATCTACTCTTGCAGTGTTTTCCCTTCGCCTCCAGAGTCCCTCCAGTAAATCCTTTTACTCATACTCGCTTTCCCCGAATAAATTTTCTGGACACCTACTGGGCGGTAATTCTTCCCTCCGCTTATTCAGCCTTCAGCGTCCTCTTATTTAAAGGTCACTTTGATTCTATTCCTGATGAGCTCATTAATGCCGCCAGATTAGATGGAGCTTCTGAGTTTGGTATCTTTGGTCGAATAATTCTCCCTCTATCCAGACCGGTTATGGCTGTTGTCGCTTATTTTTCTTTTACGGGAGCCTGGAATCAATTTATGTGGCCCTTAATTGTTTTTAAAGATCCCAACTTATATCCTTTAACAGTAACCTTATATTATGTCCAACAAAGATATTTGGCTCAGCCCGTATCTGCTTTTGCCGAACAAGCTCAGGAGCTTTCCGGATTAGAACAACCCATGGGTTGGAATCTTGTTATGGTAGCCTCTATAATTCAGGCCATTCCTGTCTTCATTATGTTCCTCATCTTCCGCGAAGAATTAATGAAGGGAATAAAACTGCGAGGATTTAAGTAAAATCTCCCTTACTTTCCTTAAAAATATTACCGACCAACCCTTTTCCCCGAAGGATAAATTGACTTATCCAACTTATATCTTATAATAATAAAAATGCTATAATATCATAAAAATAAATATTAAAATGAGAGGTAAAGAAATGAAAGTTCCGGTTATGGATATAAATCGAGAGATATGGACTTATGAAGACTATAGAGAGCTTCCCGATGATGGAAAAATTTATCAAGTGATAAGAGGTAAACTACTCATGGCTCCCGCACCGTCAACACAACATCAGGATATTTCCAGAAACTTAGCGTTCATTATCTGGAGCTTTGTGAAAGACCATAATTTAGGGGAGATATACTATGCTCCTATAGATGTAGTTTTTAGCTCCGTAAATGTAGTTCAACCAGATATAGTTTTCATTGCTAAAGATAAATTAAGGATAATAAAAGAAAAGGGGATATTTGGTGCGCCTGATTGGATTATAGAAATAGTTTCATCTTCAACCAGTAAGATAGATATTAAATTAAAGAAAGACCTTTATGAGCGCTTTGGAGTTAGAGAATACTGGATAGTTTACCCTGAGGAAAAGAAGATTGAAGTATATCTTCTTGAGGGAGGAAATTATAAGTTCAAAGGAATATTTTTAAAAAATGATACTTTACAAGTTAGCGCGATAGAGGGACTTAAAATTAACTTAAAAGAAGTATTTTCCTGAAATCAAGAAAGAAAAATTTTATTGAATATATGGAAAGAACAGCCTGAAAGAAGAACTTATGAATGAATACCAGATTTTAAAAGATTTTGAGAGGAAATATGGCCTAAAATATATCCCCTATCCGCAATCAGTAAGAAGAGTAAGGGAAAATTTATTTTTTATGGCAAAAGGGGAGAAGGAAAAATTTTTAATAGTGGGTGGAAACTCTTTTTTAGATAAATTCGAAGGAGAGGTTTTAGGTCAAATCCAATCTAAAAAAAATAGACTTTCTCTTAAATTTTGCAAACTAAGACATAATAACTTAAAAGAACTTAAAAAAATTTTCCCTCATCTTTCTCCTTCTCCCCTGGGAATTAAAGCGAGTTTTGGAACAGGAGATAGACTGGGAATAACTACTCCTGCTCACATAAGAGCCATAAGAGGACATAAAATCCTGCCAATTTTCGCCCAGCAATCCATTCGAGAAATAAACAGGACAAAAAGAACCCTGGAGGAAGTGATGGATGATGCCCTCTGGGGATGTTTTCAGGAAGGATATGAAGGAATATTTGGAGCGGATGCAGACCATATTAAAACAAGAGAAGATTTAAAAAAAGCTGTAGATGCTGGATATTCTATGTTTACCATAGACCCATCTGATTTAATAAATGACGAGATTCCAAAGCTAAGCACATCTACAGTAAACAGATTATATAGAGAAATAAAAGGGAGGAAAGAATTAGAAAAGATATATAGGGAAAGAGCTTATGAGATTGATAAGAATAAGTTTTTCTTTAAAAACGAAATTTTCCAGAGAATAGTAACTACTTATGCTAAAGCAATTGAGCAAGTGGTAGACTCTTACCAATTTTTAAGAAATTACAAAAAAGATGGATTCGATTTTGAAATTTCCGTAGACGAAACCTCCCTTCCCACAACAATCTTAGCCCATATCTTCATTACAGAAGAACTCCATAGAAACGGAGTCAATTTTTCTTCGCTGGCTCTTCGTTTTATTGGAGATTTCCAAAAAGCTATTGATTATATAGGAGATACTCAAAAATTTGGAAAAGAGCTCGAGTTACACACAAAAGTATGTAAAAAATTTGGTGGGTATAAACTAAGCCTCCATTCAGGAAGCGATAAATTCTCTATCTATGGTATTTTCAAAGAGAAAACGGACGGTCTTTTCCATATAAAGACATCGGGAACGAGCTGGTTGGAAGCGGTAAGAGTCATCGCCAGAAAAGAAGCCTCTTTATTTAAAAAATTGTACGGGGTAGCCCTGAACAGCCTGGAAAAAGACAGATTTTCCTATCATGTAAAGGTAAATTTATCTAAACTGCCCAAATTAGAAGAGATTTCTAATGAGAATCTGGAAACTTTATTAAATAAAGATGATGTTCGTCAACTTCTCCATATCACTTACGGATCTATCTTAAATAATTATAGAGAAGAAATTTATCAGGTTCTTTTTAAGTTCGAAGATGAATATTATGATACCGTTTCCACTCATATTGATAAGCACCTTTGCCTATTAGATTAGGAAAAACTCCAGAGTATAAGGCGGGAGCTTATCGTATTTCACCTTTATACGAAAGGGAGGGAAATTCAATGAGAGAGATATTAAATATCTTTAATTTAGAGGGGAAAAATGCAGTAATTACCGGAGGAGCAGGAATTCTTGGTTCTGTTATCGCCAGGGGATTAGGAAAAGCAGGAGCAAAGGTAGCCATATGCGATATTGATGACCGGCTCCGGGAAGAAGTAGTAAATAACTTAAAGAAAGAGAAAATCGAGGTGAAAGGATACTGGATAGATGTAATGGAGAAAAAGAAAATTGAGGAAACCTATCAAAAGATAATTCAAGATTTTGGGAGAGTAGATATTTTATTAAACGCCGCCGGGGGGAATATAAAAGAAGCTACCACTTCCGAAGATTTAAGTTTCTTCGATCTTCCTCTTGAAGGACTACAAAAGGTTATAAATCTTAACCTCTTTGGAGGAGCTATTCTTCCCTCCCAGGTATTTGGAAGAATGATGATAGAAAACAAAGAAGGAGGTTCTATTATCAATATCTCTTCTATGAACGCTTTTAGGCCTCTTACGCGCATACCGGGATACTCCGCAGCAAAAGCAGCCGTAAGCAACTTTACCCAGTGGCTTGCCGTTCACCTTGCTCAAAATTATAATAAAAAATTGAGGGTAAATGCTATTGCTCCTGGTTTCTTCTTAACCAGACAAAACCGCTATCTTCTACTGGATGCGAAAGAGAGACTAACTCCCCGGGGAGAGACTATTCTCCAGCATACTCCTATGGGAAAATTTGGAGTTCCCGAGGAATTAATTGGAGTTTGCATCTGGTTAGCCTCTGATGCTTCTCGATTTGTCACCGGAGTGGTCATTCCTATAGATGGAGGATTTAGTGCCTTTTCCGGAGTTTAAAAAACTTCGGGTATTCCCTTACATCGCTGTAGATGCTCTTTAGATATTCTACTCGGTCTCTTTGCTACGGAAAAGATTTATCATCTTGAGGGAGCAATGCTTCATATTTCCCCCTCAACGCTGCGCTGCTCCCCCTTAAAAACAGGCAGAGCAACGGAGAAGCTTCGCTCTCTTCAAACATAAATCTTCCTTTTTCCCTCGCTTTAGAGGCCTCGTTAAAGTAGACCATCTAAGGCTCTTTCAGGAAAATGTCTTCAGTAGTGGCAGAGCACTATGTAAGTTGAACAAAAGTTATAAGTTCCTAAAAATAATACGGAGGAAATATCTAAATGAATGAAAATTATTCAACTCTCGCTTATTTAAATAATGTTTATCAAAATTTAAAACCTGCTCTTTCTTTTAAGGCTAAAAATAAAAAAGAATGGAGAGAGTGGCGAGGAAAACTTAAAGATAAACTCTTTGAACTCTTAGGAGATTTTCCCCAGAGTAAATTTTCTCTTAACGAGCGCATTTTAGAAAAAGAGGAAGAAGAGGAATACTTCAGAGAAAAAGTCGTTTTCGAATCTGAGCCCGGGGTCCTTGTTCCCACTTATATTTTAATACCCAAGAAAATTAAGCTCCCCGGACGGGCTATAATTGCCCTCCATGGACACATAAAAGGGGGTAAAAGGTCTGTAGCCGGAGTCTATAAAGATGAAGAAGAAAGAAAAAAAACAAAAGAAATTAACGGCGATTATGGGCTTCAACTGGTTAGAAAAGGTTACATAGTAGCCGCTCCTGACCAGAGGTGTTTTGGAGAAAGAGAAGAACCCAAAGCTGATGAGGAGGGAGGAAATTGCTTCAGGTCCAGTATGAATGCTCTTCTCCTGGGGAAAACAATGATTGGGATGAGAGTGTGGGATGTGATGCGCTGTATCGATTACCTCCAGGAGAGAAAAGATATAAGTAAAGATAAGATCGGTTGCCTGGGGCTTTCTGGAGGAGGAACTACTACTTTATTTACTTCTGCGCTCGACGAAAGAATAAAAGTAGTGGTAGTAAGTGGATATTTTTGTAGTTTTAAAGCTTCTATTTTTGACCTCCATCACTGTAGTTGTAATTACATCCCCCACATTTTAAAATACGCAGAAATGTTTGATATTGCCGGTCTTATTGCTCCTCGCCCTCTTCTTATAGAATCAGGGACAAAAGACCCCATATTCCCCACTCAGGCAACTCAAAAAGCTTATAAAAAATTGGGAATAATCTATGAACTCTTAGGAGAATTAAATAAGTTAAATATAGATGTGTTTGAAGGTGAACACAGGTTTAGCGGAAATAAAGCCTTTGCGTGGTTCAAAAAATGGTTATAAAATCACTTCAATGCAAAAAGCTCTCCCCCTTTTGACGCCATAGTTTAAGATTCTATAGAAACTAAACAAATGAAAAGAATAAAGCGAGGAATACATCCAGAAGATAGAAAAGAAGAGAGTAAGGAAGAAAGAATAAAAAAAATCTTCCCTACCAGAGTTATCTTGCCTTTAAGACAACATACAGGAAGTCCCTCTAAACCGTTAGTTAAAGTAGGTGATGGAGTCCGGGAAGGGGAAAAGATTGCAGAGGCATCATCTTTTGTCTCTTCCCCGGTGCATGCCAGTATTAGCGGGAAGGTAACGGCTATCCAGAAGATGCCCCACCCTCTGGGAGGAGAAGACCTCTCTATTATTATTGAAGGAGAAAAAGAAAAAAGGGAGAATTGGGAAAATAAAGACAAAGATATATCTTCATTAAGTATTGAAGAGATCCAGGACAAAATCAGACAAGCAGGTATCGTGGGATTGGGAGGAGCAGCTTTTCCTACTCATGTGAAATTAACTCCTCCTCCTGATAAGCCCATTGATACAGTAATCTTAAACGGTTGTGAATGTGAACCCTATTTAACCGGGGATTACCGCCTTATGCTGGAGAGAACTTTTGATTGTATTTATGGATTAAGAATTATTATGAAAACAGTAGGAGCAAAGAGAGGATTTATAGCTATTGAGAATAATAAACCAAAGGCTATCGCGTTAATAAAAGAAAAATTGAAAAAAGAAAAAAATATTAAAGTAGTTCCTTTGAAAACAAAATATCCTCAAGGCGCAGAGAAGATGCTTATTTATTCTATTTTAAAGAAGGAGGTTCCTTCGGGAGGATTGCCCTTAGATGTAGGAGTGGTGGTAAATAATGTGGGAACAGCTGTAGCCATTAGCGAAGCTATAAGAGGAGATAAACCTTTAATTGAGAGGGTAATTACCGTGAGCGGCTCGGGAATAAGAAAAAAAGCTAATCTTCTTGTGCCTCTGGGAACACCCTTTTCTTACATTATAGAAGAATGTGGGGGGCTAAAAGAAGAGGCAAAAAAAGTAGTTATGGGAGGGCCTATGATGGGAATAACCCAGTATACCTTAGATGTTCCGGTCATTAAAGGAACTTCAGGAATTTTGGTGCTCACGGAAGAAGAAACAAAAAAAACCAATGAAGAACCTTGTATTAAGTGCGCCCGTTGCCTTGACCACTGTCCCATGGGGCTTCTTCCCACTATTCTCGCTCACTTAGTAAAAAAAGAAAAATGGGAAGAACTTGAAAAATACCATATTATGGATTGTCTTGAATGTGGATGCTGTAGTTATGTATGTCCTTCCAAGATTCCCTTAGTTCAATTGATTAAATGGGGTAAACTCCATCTTCAAGAAGCATCTCTAAATAAGACTTCCTGATAAGACTCCCCTTTTTGATATTAAGTTTCTTAATAAACTCAAATATTTTTTCTTTGTCTTTTAAACTGTTTCCTTCTACTTCCAGAAACTCTCCTAATCCTTCTACTTTATCTAAATAAATCCGTAAACTATTCCATATATAAAGAGTTCTCTTCTTTTTTACTTTTCCTTTTATTAAAAAGCCCAATTCTTTTAAGATATCGAGGATTCCTTCTTCGGTCTCTACTTCTATCTCTTTTCTTGTCTTCGTTTCCGAATCCACCTTTTCTCCTTTATAAGTAAGGAAATATTTATCATTTATCCGGCGCACGCGAAGGGCCTCGTCAGTCTTACGGAAATCCCGGGAAGGATGACTAAAATAAGTATCTCTCTGCTCCTCTTCTTTAATAAACTTTACTCCCAGTTTAAGAAGTTTTTCTTTAATCTCTTTTAATCTTATCTTTGTTTTTATCTCCACTTCCAGCATTCTCATAAATCCTCCTGGAAATATTTAAAAGAATGCCCACCGCCGTAAGACTAACTATTAAAGAAGACCCTCCATAACTAATAAAAGGAAGGGGAACTCCCGTAGTGGGTAAAATAGCCGTAGCCACTCCCATATTTATTATTGCCTGGACGCAGATTAAAGAAGTTAACCCTACAGACAAAAGTTTTCCTTCTCCATCGGGAACCTTTCTGGCAATCGAAAAACCACGCCAGGCTAATATAAAAAATAGCGCAGTGATGAAAGTAGTCCCGATGAATCCCCACTCTTCTCCAATTACCGCAAAAATAGAATCAGTATGGGGAGTGGGTAGATAAAAAAGCTTCTCCTTTCCTTTTCCCGGTCCTACTCCCCACAAGCCGCCGCTACCCAGAGATATTTTTAAATGTCTTAATTGAAAACTTATCCCGTAAGGTTCTTTTTCCGGATAGAGAAAACCGAGAATACGACTTTTCCTGTAACCTACTTCAGATATAGAGAAGTATAAGGGGACAGAAATTAAAAATAGAGCGTAAATTAAGTGAGAAATCTTTGCTCTCCCGGCATAAAGAAGAATAAAAGAGACTATAGCTACAATAAGAGCAGAGCTTAAATCTGGCTCTATAGTTATTAAAAAAAAGACGCTACCAATTATGATAAAATAAGGGAGAAATCCGTTAACAAAACTTTCCACTCTCTCTTTTTTTCTAACCAGAGAGAAGGAAAGATAAACTACCAGGGTTATCTTTGCTATATCACTGGGTTGAAAGGAAATATTTCCCAGGCTTATCCAGCGAGAAGCACCTCCCATTTTTTCCCCTATTCCGGGAATAAAAACACAAACAAGTAAAATCAAGGTAAAAAAGAGTAAGGGCAAGGAGAGGTTCTTATACTTTTGATAATTAAATTTGCTGGCTAACCAAAGAAAAAATATTCCCATAGCTAACCATTTCAGTTGATGCTTGACGAAAAAATAACCGTCTCCATAGCGAACATGAGCATAAGGAACACTGGCACTAAAGAGCGCTATTATACCTGTTCCTACCAGAAGGAGAGTGACTATAAGCAGAATATAATCGTATCTTTTATCTTTAAGGGACTTCTCTTTCAATCTCTTCTTTTAACCTCTTTACTTCTTTTTGAAAAACTTCTCCTCTTTCTTTATAATTTGTAAATTGGTCAAAACTGGCGCATCCCGGGGAAAGCAAAACACAATCTCCCCTCTCTGCACTCTCAAAAGCTACTCTTACCGCTTCTTTTACATCTTTCACTTCTCTTAGAGAACAGAGGCTATGGAATACTTTTTTAATTCTCTTTTTCGAAGAACCCAATAAAATTAATTTCTTTACTCTCCTCCTAACTTTCTCTTTAAGAGGAGAAAAATCTGCTCCTTTGTCCTCTCCTCCCATAATAAGGATTATCGGGGAGGAAAGAGAGCTAAGACTCTTTCTCACCGCTGCTTCATTGGTAGCCTTAGAATCATCAACGAATTTCACCCCTCTAATTTCGGCTACGAATTCCGTGCGATGGGGTAATCCCCTGAACTCCTTAAGAACCTCCCTTATGATTTCTCTTTCTACTTTATAAAGAGAAGAAATAGCTATAGAAGCGAGAATATTCTCTACATTCTGGGGACAGGAAAGACGGACTTCTTTTAGAGAAATAAGGCTCTCTTCTTTCCCAAATTTCCTTATAATGCTGTCTCCTTCAAGAAAAACTCCCTCTGGTAGTCTTCCTCTCCGGCTAAAAAAGATTACCTTGCTCTTAACAAATTTTGCTAAAGAATGAACCCGAAAATCTTCCTTATTGAGAATAGTAAAATCATTTTTATCCTGACGAAGAAATATACGACTCTTTATTTTGATATATTTTTCTATCCCCTGATGCCGATTAAGATGCTCAGGGGTGATATTGAGAATACAGGAAATAAAAGGAGAAAATCTTTTAACCGTCTCCAGTTGAAAACTACTCACTTCGGCAACTATGATCTCACTCTCCTCTTTTACTATCTCCGATAGAGGAGTCCATTCATTTCCGGCTAATTTTACCTGTTTACCTGCTCTTTTTAAAAGTTCTGTAGTGAGACTTGCCGTCGTGCTCTTCCCATTTGTCCCCGTAATAGCCACCAAAGACTGATTCTTTAAAAAACGGAAAGCTAATTCTAACTCCCCAATTATGGGAATATTTACCTGGCGCGCTTTCTGGATTAAGGGAATATCGAGAGGAACTCCCGGAGAAACAACAATAAGCTCTTGATTTTCAATTATATTTTCAGGATGTGGACCAAGAATAACTCCTATGCCTTCTTTTAGAAGCCGAGAAGCTTCTCTTTCTTTCTCTTCATCTTCTCTTTTTTCTACTATCATTACTCTTGCTCCTTCCTCTCTCAAAAGACGAGCCGCTCCTATCCCGCTCAATCCCATACCGATAATCAACACTCTTTTATTCTTTACTTTCATTTTAAAAAGGGCTCTCGCGCAAGGCCGAGGATGAGCGAATTTATCCGCTCAAACCAATTATTAATCCTGTCAGGGCTAAAAGGGTAGATACAATCCAGAAACGGGTAACAATCTCTGGCTCTTTCATTCCTCTCAACTCATAATGGTGATGAAGGGGACTCATCTTCAGAATCCTTTTTCCTCTCAGCTTAAAAGAGGCCACCTGAAGAAATACCGAAAGAGCTTCAATCACAAAAACACCTCCCACGATAATCAGCAAAAGCTCCTTTTTCATAAGGATACTGCTTATTGCCAGGGTTCCTCCTAAACTTCCTGCTCCTACCTCTCCCATAAATATCCTCGCCGGATGACGATTATACCAGAGAAAACCAAGAATAGCTCCTATCCATATAACTAAAAAGATACATAATTCTCTCCCCTCGGGAATATGCATAAAATAAGCAAGCACAGCATAAACAGACATTACGGGAAGAATACACCCGGCAGCAAGGCCATCTAATCCATCGGTAAGATTAATACTATTGCTTGTTCCTACGATTACGGCCATAATCAAAGGAATATATCCCCAATTAATATCCAGTTTAATCTTTGCAAAAGGGACAAGGAGCTCACTCGTAAATTCCGGAGAAAGATAAAGATATAAAGCAATAAAAAAAGAGAAAATAGACTGAAATCCTAACTTATATTTAACCCTTAACCCCCGGGAATTCCTCCGAGAAAATTTAATCCAGTCATCCAGAAAACCTAAGATTCCCAGATAAAGACTTACAATGAGTAATAGAGATATCCATCTATGAGCAAAATTTACAAAGAAAAGAAGACTTATCAAAGAAGAAAAAATAATGAATATTCCCCCTGCTGAGGGAATTCCTCTCTTTCGGGAATGTAAAGAGGGAGTATCCTCCCGAACATAATCAACAAAATTTAGCTTTTTAAAAATCTTTATACAAATCTTCCCTCCCCAGAGACTCAAGATAAAAGAGAGGGAAAGAGCAGCTACTAAACGAAACCCAAAAGGAGTTAAGAAGGAGAACATAGGTTTATCTTTACCCCCTCGGCAATTTCTTCCATCCTCATCTCTCTTGAACCCTTAATAAGGATAGAATCCCCCACTCTATAGCAGGCTAACAATTTATCAAGAAGTTTATCTCTCTCTTCAAAAGAAAATACTTCCCTTACTCCCCTCTTTCTGGCTTCCTTAGACATCTCCTTAGAAAGGGGGCCCAGAGTAAAGAGTATATCTATTCCCAACTCCGCTACTCTTTCCCCAATAATAGAGTGAAACCAGGAGGACTTCTCCCCCAGCTCAAGCATATCTCCAAGGACAGCAATCTTACGATTCCCTTTTATCTCCTTTAAAAGATTCAGAGCCATAAGCATAGATTCAGGATTAGCATTATAAGAATCGTTTATGAGTTTACCTTCTTTTAGGGAGATTATCTCTGTGCGCAGAGGAGGGAGTTTAAAATTAGCCAGTGCAAGGATAATTTTATCAAAAGAAATTTTTAGAGAGATAGCTACCGCTATAGCGCATAAAGCATTATAAACATTATATTTCCCCGGGACAGAAAGGTATACAGGTATTCTCTCTTTCCTCCAATGAAGAGTAAAACTTATTCCCTTCTCCCTCTCTCTAATATTTTTCGCTCTCACATCATTATAAGGACCAAGACCAAAAGTAATTAACTTGCACTCTACCCTTTCTTTTAAACTATTTGTCCACTTATTATCTCCATTTAATATAAGATAGTTCCTTTTATTTCTGTTTAAAAAGGGAATCAGTTCTGCCTTGGCTTCTTTAATCTCTTCTATATCTTTAAAAAATCCTATATGAGAATGATGAATATTGGTAATTACCCCTATATCCGGCTGGATTATCTCCGCTAAGCGGTGAATCTCTCCTGGAGAGTTCATCCCCATTTCCAAAACTGCCGCCTGATGATGAGAGGAGAGTTTAAGCAAAGAGAGAGGAACTCCAATTTGATTATTGAAATTTCCTTTTGATTTTAAGAGAGGTCGGTCTCGAAAAATAATTTCAAAACACATCTCTTTTACCGTCGTCTTCCCATTGCTCCCGGTAATAGCAATGAAGGGAATAGATGCTCTTTCTCGATAATGACGGGATAACTCCTGGAGGGCATAAAGAGTATCCTTTACATAAATGAGAAAAAAATCATCGGGTAAAGGTGAAGGAACTTGAGAAACCAGAGCTCCCGAGGCTCCTCTTTTATAAGCCTCTTTAACAAAACTATGTCCATCAAAGAATTTCCCTTTTAAAGCAACAAAAAAATCTCCTTTCTTTAAAAGACGGGTATCGGTGCAGACCTTAAGAGCAGGAATAGAAAAAGATAAATCTCTCTTTTTGCTTATTAATTTTCCCTTAGAAATTTCCAGTATCTCTTCAATAGAAAAAGTTTCTTTCATCTTTCCCTTTGCTATTTAATATTTCCTGAATTACTTCTCTATCATTAAATTTAATTACCCGCTCCTTAAAAATCTGGACTTTCTCGTGTCCTTTACCGGCAACGAGAAGAACATCTCCATCCTTCATCATCTGAATAGCTTTCTTTATCGCTTCTTTTCGATCTTTTATCTTTAAGTAATCTTTCCCTTCTCTGCCTCCTCTTCTCTTTATCCCCTCTTCAATTTCCTCTATAATCTTTTGAGGGTCTTCACTGCGGGGATTATCCGAAGTAATTATAGAATAGTCGGCTTTCATCAGGGCTACTTCTCCCATTAAAGGACGTTTCTCTTTATCTCTCTCCCCTCCACATCCGAAGACTACCATAAGTCTTCCCTTAGTAACCTCTTTAAGAGTCTGGAGCACTCTCCTCAATCCTTCTGGAGTATGAGCATAATCTACAAATATATTAAGATTTTGATTATTTTCTATAAATTCAAGTCTTCCGGGAATTCTCCTTACTTCCTCCAGCCCCTTCTTAATGGAGTAAAGATTAACTCCCTCTTCTAAGGCCACGGAAGTAGCCGCTAAAGCATTATAAACATTATGAATACCCAAAAGAGAAAGATTTATCTCTATCCTTTCCGGGGCGGTTAAGAGAAAAGAGATTCCGAAAGGGGTACTTTTTATTACCTTTCCTCTAATACATCCTTTATCCTTCATTCCATAAGTAACTACTTTACAGGAAACATTACTCATTATATACCTTCCCGCTGAATCGTCTATATTAACGACAGCTATCTTAGGAGTCTCTTTTTTTGAACATTTCTCTAAATTCCTGAACAAGGAAGCTTTGGCTTCTAAATAATTACTCATCGTCTTATGAAAATCGAGATGGTCCCGGGAAAGATTAGTAAATACAGCTATATCAAATTCTACTCCTTCTACCCGGTGAAGCACTAAAGAGTGAGAAGAAACTTCTATTATTCCATAATCACAATGCTTATTCACCATCGTTCGGAGCATTCTCTCCAGGTCTACGGATTCAGGAGTGGTCCGGGAGGAAAGATAAATTTTGTCTCCCAGAGAATAATCTATCGTAGATATTCTCCCTACTTTAAATCCTGCTTTTTTAAGAATAGACTCTATTAGATAAGTGGTAGTAGTTTTACCATCGGTTCCGGTAACACCAATAAGTCTTATCTCTCGAGAAGGGAATCCATAGAAATTGTTACTAAGCCTGGCTAAAGCTATGCGAGAAGAGGGAACTTTAATAAGAGTAATCCCTTCAGGAAGATTCTCTACTTCTCTTTCCACCACAATAGCTTTAGCTCCTCTTTGAATAGCCTGAGGGATAAATCGATGACCATCCTCTTTAAAACCACGGATAGCCACAAATAAGAAATTCTTCTTTATTTTTCTGGAATCACAAGTTAATCCTTCTAAATCCAGAGAAGAGTCTCCTTTAAACTCGGTAATCTCTAATCCTAAGATAAGATTATTAAGTTTCATGGGGGTGCAAATTTAAGAAAGATTTTCTCTTTATATTTTATCTTTTTCCCCGGTAAAGGATATTGAGAAACAAGAATACCCGAACCAGAAAGATAGAGTTCTATTTCTTCATCCTCAATTCTGGAGAGAATTTTAAGGGCTTCTCTCATTGTTAGACCCTTTAAATCAGGCATAATTCCGGATAGAAGAGTATCTTGAGTATCTTCTCCTTTTTCATCAAAAAGATATTCTGCCTTTATTACCTTTAATAAAGACTCCTCAGGTAAAATATTCAGGTAAGGTAAGACCCTCTTTAATATTTGACCAAAAAGAGGGGCGGCTACCTCTCCACCCCAGTAAACTCCCGCAGGCTCTTTAACTATTACTATTCCGGCAATTTCAGGAGAGTCTGCGGGAGCGAAGCCGATAAAGGAGGCAATGTATTTATCAGGAAGATATCCCCTTCTATCAGAAGCAGGAATTTGGGCTGTTCCTGTCTTTCCGGCGAGAGAATATCCCCGGACCTGAGCTTTCATCCCTGTCCCCCCCTCCACCACTTCCTTCAAAATTTTCCTTATCTTTTGAGAAGTAGAAGAAGAGATTACTTTCTCTATCATCTGAGGCTTGTTAACTTCTACTACTTTTCCTTCAGGAGTAGAAATATATTTCACTAAATACGGTCTTAAGAGTCTTCCTCCATTAATGAGAGCACAAAAAGCAGTAACCATTTGAAGAGGAGTAACCGCTATCCCCTGGCCAATAGAAATACAGGGAAAATCAATAAGAGACCACTGAGCCGGGGGACGAACAATCCCCTTCCCTTCTCCAGGAAAGTCTATTCCCGTCTTCCTCCCAAATCCAAAAAGACGAATGTATTTATAAAATAACTCTTCATTTAACCTCTTCGCTACTCTAATCATCCCTATATCAGATGAATCTTGCATTACCTGAATGAAACTTAAATCTCCTTCAAATTTTTTCCAGTCGTAAAAAGTATGGTCAGCTATACATAGAGGTCCATCACAGGGAATATTTTCTTCTAAATTTACCAGTCCCTCTTCTAAAAGAGCAGCCGCAGTAAAACACTTAAAGGTTGAACCGGGTTCATATAGAGATTGGATTACTCTATTTATCCGCACTGAGGAAGAATAATGAGAGAAAAAATTAGGGTCATAGTCTGGTTTACAGGCTAAAGCTAAAATCTCTCCTGTTTGAGGGTCCATAAAAAGAGCTTCCACAGACTTAGCAGCGGTAAGCTTAAAAACGCGCGAAATCTCTTCCTCAACAATTGACTGGATACGAGCATCAATAGTAAGAATAATATCTTTTCCCGGAGAAGGAGGCTGAATAACTTTCGTGGTAAAAGGAACAGTAAATCCCAGTGCATCTTCCTCTACTAAAAAGTATCCCTTCTTTCCCCTTAATTTCTCATCATAAAAATATTCTAATCCTTCCAGTCCCTGATTATCAACTCCCACAAAACCTAAAAGATGAGAAGCAAGATTCTTCTCAGGATAAAATCTCTTTACTTCTTCTATAAATCCCAATCCTTCAAAAGAGAATTCTTCAATTTTTTTCTTCTCTGCTAAGGAGAGTTTTCTCTTTATCCAGACAAAACTCTTCTCTTTCCTGAGTCTTTTTAAAATCTCTGAACTCTCCATCTTTAATATAGAAGATAACCTCTTAGCTACTTCTTCAGGATGAGAAACTTTTGGAGGAGAGGCGTAAAGAGAATAAGAAGGAATATTGATGGCTAATTTCTCCCGGTTGCGGTCATAGATTATTCCTCTTTCCGGTAAAACAGAGATAATATTTTCCTGTTCTTTTCGGGATTGTTCGGCAAATTCTGAGTGACAAAGAATCTGCAGATGATATAGACGCACCTCTATTACTCCCAGAATAAAAAAGAGAAGAATAAAGGGAAGATAAATACGAATTCTTCTATTTTTTTTCATTTTATAAATCTTACTTCCTTAGGTACTTCTAACTTTAATTTCTTCCGGGCGTATTCTTCTATATTTTTTAAAGAGAAAGAAGAAGAAATTTTTTTCTTTAAAAGGAGATTTTCCTTTTCCATTTTTTCCACTCTCTTTTCAAGCTGCTGAAGAGTATAGCTACTGCGGAGTAATTCTATATTTTTATAACTCTCTATGCCGATGAAGGAAAAAATCAAGATAATAATGGCAATAAACCATCTCATCATATTCTTTCCGCTACTCTGAGCTTAGCTGAACGAGCCCGGGGATTTATCTTTATCTCTTCCCGAGAAGGCTTAATCACTTTTTTGGTAAGAATACGAATTTGTTTTCCGTGGGCTTCCTTAAATTTTCTTTTTACCAGACGGTCTTCGAGAGAATGATAACTAATTACACAAATTCTTCCAGAAGAGGATAAAAGGTTAAGAGAATCTTCCAGGGCTTCGTTTAAATTCTCTAATTCCTCATTAACCTTAATACGAAGAGCTTGAAAGGTCTTGGTGGCAAAGTGCACTCTCCTTTTGTATCTCACCTGGGAAGGAATAGCTCTTCTTATAACTTCCACTAAATCCTGGGTAGTAGCAATAGGGGAAATTTTTCGCTCACGAACTACAAATTTAGCTATTCGTTTGGCCCATTTCTCCTCTCCAAATTTGCGAAAAATTTCCTCCAGCTCACTCTCTGAGGCTTCATTGACTATCTTAGCCGCGGTTAACTCTCTACGCTTATCCATACGCATATCCAGAGGAGCCGGATAACGAAAGCTAAACCCCCTTTGAGGATTATCTACCTGAAGAGAAGACATTCCCAGATCGTATAAAATACCATCGACTTTCTTTATCCCCTGTTGTTTTAAAATCCGGGAAAGATTTTTAAAATTATCCCGGATAAAAATAACCTGCTCTTGATAATCCTTTAATTCCCTCCTGGCAATTTCAAGAGCTTCTTCATCCCAATCTATACCCAAAATACGAACTTTTCCCTTAGTCTCTTTTAAAATAATTTTAGTATGCCCCCCTCCTCCTAAGGTGCAATCTACATAAAGATGTCCCTCCTGCGGATTAATCCACTTTAAAACCTCCCTTCCCATTACCGGTAAATGTCTCATATCCCCACATCCATAATCTTTTCGGAAATCTGCTCAAAAATAGCTCTTTTTTCTTGATAATATTTATCCCATATCTCTTCACTCCAAATTTCTATCTTGTTAAAAGCACCAATTATAGTCACTTTTTCTCTAATTTCGGCAAAATCTTTCAAATTCTGAGGTAGGGTGATTCTTCCTTGCTTATCCAGAGAAAGCTGGTGAGCTCCCGAAAAGAGAATTCTCAAAAAGGCTCGGATGCTGGAGCGTGTTGTGGAAAGCTTCTTTAAGCGTTCTCCAAGATTCTCCCATTCTAAAAAGGGATAAAGGAATAAGCTCTTATCTAACCCCCGGGTAAGAACAAATCTATCATCTTCTCCACTGTTTTGCTGACGGAGAGGCGCGGGAACAGTCAACCTATTCTTACTATCGAGCGAATGGTGATACTCTCCGGTAAACATAATTTTTCTCCACTTTACACCACTTTCATCCACCACCCTCCATTATAGGACAAAGAAAACTATTGTCAAGAAATTTTTGCACGAAATCGACCCTATACATTTTGAGAAAACATTGTGAGTTCGCAATAGCTTGATTAAGAACAGTTTCCACACCACCTCGGTATGCCTCTTTAGATAAGGAGTGCATCCCTTTCCTTCTTTTTCTTGCTTTCTCTACAAGACGCCTTCAGATTAAATTAACAAATGGGGGAATAAAACAGAAACAGTTTTTAATTTTGTCCGGGATGTTAAGAAAAATTTGAGAAAGGAAGTTTGGAGGAGAAAAAGCTCAGTATTACTGTAGAAAAACTGCTCCTTTTAATGGAAAAAGCGGTAAAGCGAGGTTAAGGTTATTCATAAAAGGTTAGAACCTCTGAAAAAGTCTGTAAATATTGAGAAAATTTACTCTCAAAATCCTGCACTGCTCCGGATATGCGGCAATATTAGAACCTGGGTTATGAATTCTTTAGATTCTATTGATATTCCTCAATTTGAAATGCCAAAGTATTGAGAATATTAACTAATAGATAAGATATACAATTAGATTTCTTCGATTTTTAACTCAGGGAAAGGGTAATGTTTAATATTCTTTGTAATAAGGGTTAAACCGTAAGTTATAGCTGTAGCAGCAATTATAACATCAGTGGTAGCCAATGTTTTCCCCTTTTTAGCATATTTTTTTCTAAGTTTTCCAGCTAATTTAGCAATCTCTCTGGTTACTTCAAAATAATAAAGGCTTTCAATGAACCTATCTGTCTTTTCTTTTTCTTTTTCTCTCATTCCAGTATAAGTTTCAGCAATATTAATACAACAGCAACCGGCAATATCACCTCGCTGACCAATTTCCTCTAAACGAGAGTTTACCTTCCTATTGCCTCGTAAGTGCTCAATTATTGTTGGAGTATCCAATAAATATCCAGCCATTACATTATCTCTTTTAATCTCTTTTCATCCTCTTCTCTTAAACTCCTTACCCATTTATCTATTCCTTCTTTAAGTTCAGGGTGATCTTTATCCTTCCAGGCTCCAGCCGTCTCTTTTACTGCTTTAAGAAAATTTAAGCGTCTTATCTCTTTTTTTATAGCTTGAGTTATAAATTGACTACGCTTTCTTTTCCCTGAA
>JAGGVN010000083.1 GCA_021158005.1 Candidatus Aerophobota bacterium
GCAAAGCTTTATCTGATCCAACCAGATTAAAAATATTTCTGTTCCTTATAGAGAGAAGTCTGTGTGTAAAGGCTATAGTAAAATTTTTAGGCGTATCGCAACCTGCAGTATCCCAGCATCTAAGGCTCTTAAAAGAAGCAGGTCTTGTCAAAGCAGATAAAAGAGGCTACTGGATGCATTATTCGGTTAATTTAAAAAAATTAAGAGAACTTGTGGATATAATTTTGGAAATTACAGGAAGAGAAGAAAATAAAAAAGAAAAACACGATCTTCTTCTTAAGGAACTGCAAAATGAGTGAAAGTTCTGTCATTCAGGTATCAAATCTTAAAAGGGTTTACGGGAAAACCGTAGCAGTTGATAACGTAAGTTTTGAAGTTAAAAAAGGGGAAATTTTTGGATTTCTCGGACCAAATGGTGCGGGAAAAACAACCACAATTCGTATGCTTACAGGAGTTATCTTGCCTGATCCTGATGAAGGAGAGGTAAAAATCTTGGGAATAGATATAAAAGAGGACCCCATTTCTGTAAAAAAAATTATGGGAGTTGTTCCTGAGCTCTGCAACGTGTATGTTGATCTTTCCTCTTGGGATAATATGATACTTACAGGAAAAATTTATGGTGTAAAAAGGAAGGAAAGAGAAGAAAAAGCTGAAGAGCTTTTAAAAAAATTTGGTCTCTGGGAAAGAAGAGAGGAAAAGACAAGAAAATTCTCCAAAGGAATGAAACAAAGATTAATTCTTGCCATGTCCCTGATTCATGAGCCTAAGATTCTTTTTCTGGATGAGCCAACCTCGGGTCTTGATGTGCAAAGTGCAAGAATGATAAGGAAGATAATAGAAGAACTCAGGCTAAAAGGGAAAACCATCTTTCTGACAACTCATAACATTGAAGAGGCAAATCTTCTCTGTGATAGAATTGCTATTATAAACAAGGGGAAAATTGTAGCAATTGATTCCCCTGAAAAACTTAAGAGCACTTTTAAAAGAATGCAATCTGTGGAAGTTGCCTTTGACAGGATGCCAGAAGATATAAAATGGTGTCGTAGTATCCCTTATGTTAACGAATGCAAAGAACTGGGAGATAAGTTCCGTGTCTACACAAAAGACCCTGATAGCCTGATAAAAAAGCTTGTAAATTTTGCTGAAAAAAATAATCTTAAGTTTATCTCTCTCAATACACTTGGACCAAGTCTTGAGGATGTTTTCGTAGCACTTACAGAAAAAGTGGAGGCAAAATATCATGAGTAAATTATACACAAAAAGAACATTTCTTTATACCTTAAAAACTTCTCTTGTGATAACAGAAAAAAACGTCCGGATTTACTACCTGAAAGCTCCTATCATCATATTTGGAATTTTATTTCCGGTGTTTTTCTTCCTGGCCTTTGCTCTAGGGAGAAAGGTTATACCATTTATCCTTACATCTGGCCTTATTGCCATGACTTTGTTTTTCACTTCGTCCTCAGTTGGTCCTTTAATTACCCCCTGGGAGAGAAATGCAAAAACATACGAAAGGCTCCTTGCATCTCCTGTCTCTCTTTCATCTATTCTCCTTGGCGATATGCTGGCAGGGGCTATTTTTGGCGTGATAATCTCTTCTATTCCCCTTACAATAGGAATTTTATTCTTTAATGCAAAATTTTTTCATCCTCTTTTTCTTGTAGGAAATATTGTTTTATCATCTTTTTGTTTTTCCTCACTCGGAGTACTCCTTGCATCTCTTGCTACAGAGGCACCCTCTCAGGTAATGATGCTCTCCTCTCTTGTAAGATTTCCTCTTATTTTTATAAGTGGGATATTTATCCCTCTTGATAAGTTTCCCTTTTGGGGCAAGGTTATTGCTTTTATGTCTCCTTTAACCTACACCGTTGATGCAATGAAATACAGCCTTTATGACTTAAAATCCTACCCTGTTCTTATTAACCTGTGGGCGCTTCTTTTCTTCTCTTTTGTATTTTTCAGTATCGCCCTTAAAATGCACAGAAAAAATCTTATAAAGGTACTATGAAATTAAAGAGTTAAACTTTTAAAATCAAGTGTTTATACTCCTGCCATAAGAAAAGTCTCGATCTAAATATCTTTTCTTTTTTATAACGAGAATAAGGACTATTTGCTTTTTTAATGTTAGATGCTGAAATAATAACCTGCCCTCTAATGACGCTAAAAATGACTTTTTACTATGTTGGGTAAATTTAAAAGTGGAGTAAATTAAGATCGAAGTTCTTAACATGATAAACATCACAAAGGATGTCCTTATACCAAATTCTAATTTTTGCTATACCTGTTTTCATCAGGGGCGATATAAAGTTCAACCTCTTTTCTTAAGGGAGTTTTATGCACCTTTAATTTAAGGTTATGTATGGAAATTTTATGATAAGCATCGACTACTCTTTTTTTGCTCTTAGGCAAAAAATATCTTTCCCCTTGTTACTCTTTCAAATCGTATAATGGGAATCTCTTTGGTAGCACTATGAACCTGATAGTAGTTGTATCTTTCTATCTCTTTTCCTGATATCTCTTGCTCCTCTTCAACTGTTTTTATCCCTTCTCTTGCACAGATTCTCACTATCCTATCTTGCATCCAGCGGTAAAGACGTTCTATTTTCCCTTCCGCATTGGGTGATAAGGCATAGGTTACATTAACTTTACAGGCATCAAGTACTTTTTCCATTGAGTATCTACATCATCAGTTAAAAGATAGTGGTGTCTGTATATACTATCTCTACCTTGCACAAAGCAGAAGATAGAATGAGAATCTACATAGTAGCGAAGGGGGATTCAGAAGACAAGGAATACATGTTGTAAGGCAGAAATATGTTGCCGGGAGTTTTTCTTTCTATGAATTTTGCATATAAAAGAAGTCTACTATAATCATCTAAACTCGTAATAAGACCTCATTTCTTATCTCCATATGGTGAGAACTTAGGATAAGAAGAATCGTGTTGAATAAGTTCTCCAATGTAGTTTGTTAAAATTTCTCGATCATGAGATTTTTCCTCTTTCTTTTTTGGTATATAAAGGCCTTCTTTCTTTGTTCTGGTAATTATCGTAGGAAATTATCGTAGGAAGTGACACTTTCTGTTTATAATTTCCCCAGATTTGATCTTTAATGTAGCTATAATTATAGTAGGTAATGGAGATATCCTTATCTTCAATAAGTTTTTTCTCCTTCTTCAGCTCATTGATAATGTTTTTCTCTATATCCCTGCTTATCTTTCTGGTTGGGATTGTTCTTTTATACTTAGCTCGCCTTACAAAGATTAATGAAAAGATAAGAAATCTGTTAGAAGAAATAAGAGATAGAAACTCTCAAGAAGTAAATGAGTACAGGAAAAAGATAGCGGAAGATAAGAAAAATCCTAAAATAAAAAGGAAGGAAAAGATGGGGTTTCTGGGATATTATTACCGGAATGTTAGTTAAAATGGGAAAGAATAATGGATATTTAGGAAAGGTTATCTTAGGGATTCTCATCATAAAAGAGCTTATGGCTATAAGGAAAATAGCCGGAGCTGGTAAGATTATCCGAGATGGTAAACATAGCCTCTATTGGCTTTAAGAAAAGAAAAAATTAAGGAAGCTGAAAAAAGAAAAAGGATTCCCCAAATCAGCATTAACTTTCAATTTTTCTGGATAAAAATAATTGTATTGACAAAGGTTTGAATTATTGTATAGTATTACGGGGGAAAAGAGATGTTATGTCAGATTTGTGGTAAGAGAGAAGCTACTTTTCATTTTAAAGAAGTAATAAATGATAAGATAAGAGAGTTACATCTTTGTGAAGAATGTGCAAGAAAGAAAGGTTTCCTTAGTGAATCTTTTTTTATTCCGAGTTTCTCTCTTTCCAGTCTTATAGGTGGTTTTACAGGAGAGGCAGAAATTCCTTTTTCCATAGCCTCACAAGTGCAATGTCCTCATTGTGGACTAACTTATGAGCAGATAAGAGAAAAAGGAAAGATAGGATGCAGTTTTTGTTATCAGACCTTTAAGGATTATCTGGTTCCTTTGTTAGAAAGAATCCATGGGCATACCCGTCATTTGGGAAAGGCTCCCCGGGGATTAAAGATGAGTGAAAAAGAGAAAGAAATTCATAAGCTGAGGAAAGAATTAGAAGATGCAGTGAAACAGGAGGAATACGAGAAAGCAGCCGTGCTTCGCGATAAGATTCGTAAATTAGAAAAAGAGAAGAGTGAATGAATTTAAAGGAAATGGTATCTTCCCCCGGTTACTGGTTAAGAGGAGATGGTCCAGAAGCAATGATTGTATTTAGTTCTCGGATAAGATTAGCTCGTAATCTAAAGGAATTTGTTTTTCCTCCCTGGGCTCAAAGTTCTCTTTTAAAAAGTGTGGCAGAAAAACTCTTAAAAGCAGTGAAAAAGGCTGTTTATTTTAAAAATGCTTATTATATTGAAATAGGGAAACTTTCTCCCTTAGAGAGAGATTTTTTACTGGAAAGACATTTGATCAGTCAGGAATTCAACAAAGGGGGAGAAGAAAGATTCCTGGTAGTAGAGAAAAAAGAGATACTTTCATTGATGATAAATGAAGAGGACCATTTACGTCTTCAGACTATTTTTTCCGGACTTCAATTAAGAGAAACATGGGATTTAATTAATAAAGTAGACGATGCTTTAGAAGAAAATATAGACTATGCTTTTTCTTCTCAATGGGGTTATCTTACTGCTTGCCCTACTAATACAGGAACAGGACTGCGAGCTTCCTGTATGTTACACCTGCCCGCGCTGGTAATTAGTGGAAAGATTAACGAACTTCTAAAAGAAATTTCTAAGTTAGGACTTGTAGCCCGAGGGCTTTATGGAGAGGGGACCGAAGCCCAGGGGGATTTTTTTCAAATATCTAATCAGGTTACCTTAGGATTGACTGAACCTCAAATTGTAGACAATGTTGAAAGAATAGTGCGCGAAGTGGTGAATCAGGAAAGAAGAATGAGAGAGATCTTATTGAAAAGAAATAGAGTGCAGATGGAAGATGAGGTGGGGAGAGCTTACGGCATCTTAACACATGCCCATTTAATGAATACCAGGACAGCTATGAATTTACTTTCAAGACTCCGGTTAGGAGTAGATTTAAATCTTTTGCCCAAGATCGAAACAGCTCTATTGAATGAGTTACTTTTTTTAGTTGCCCCCGCACATATTCAAATTAGAGAAGGAAAAACTCTCGCTCCTCTTTTTCGGGATGAATTAAGAGCAAAAATTCTCCGGGAGAAGTTAAATGAGTCTTCCAAGAGGTGAGGGGTGTGCGTTCTTTGATAGAAAAAGTTCAGCAAGCAATTAAGAAGTATAGAATGTTTTCTCCGGGAGCGAGGATAGTGGTGGGAGTATCAGGAGGTCCGGATTCTACTACTTTATTGCATCTTCTTTTTAGATTGAAATCTTTATATAATCTTCATTTATGGGGAGCTTATTTAGACCATCAGTTAAGAGGGAAAGAAGTAGAAGAAGAGATAGCCTGGGTAAGAAGATTCACTTCAAAATTAAAAATCCCGGTAATAATAAGTTCTTTTAATGTTCCTTTATTGATGAAGAAAGAGAAACTTTCCCTGGAAGAAGCTGCCCGAATAGCTCGTTATAAATTTCTTAACGAAGTTTCCCACAAAGTAAAAGCTAATATAATTGCTGTAGGTCATACGGCTTCAGATCAGATAGAGACTTTTCTACTCCACCTATTAAGAGGCTCTGGAATGCAAGGATTCTGTGGAATTCCTCCCCGAAGAGAGAGAATAATCCGTCCTTTGATTGAAGTCTTTCGAGAGGAAATAATTGAGTATTGCCGTGAATATGGTCTTCGTTTCTGTGTTGATTCTTCTAATAAAGAGACTATGTTTTTGAGAAATAAGATTCGGCTCCAACTTATTCCTTATCTTTGTCAGTATAATCCTCAGATAAAGAAGAGTATTCTCAAGACAATTGAAATTTTAAGAGAAGAGAATGAATATTTGGAAAAAGAGACGGAGAGAATTTTTAAATCCTTAATTGAAGAGGAAAATGAAGAAGAGATAGTCCTTAATGATGAGGAGTTTTCTTCTTATCCGGTAGCTTTACAGCGGAGGATTATCCGCAAAGCGATTTTTCAGGTAAAGGGAAATTTAAGGAAGATTCAATTTTCTCATATTGATTCTTTTTTAAAATTAGAAAAGGAGAAAGGATGTAAAAGAATTTCTCTTCCAGAGAATCTTCTTCTTCAAAGAGATTATGGAAAATTATCTGTAAGGAAGAAAAAAGATAAAGAAGCTAGTTTGTCTTCTCGAAAATTGACTATTCCTGGAGAGGTAGATTTACCCGAGATAGGGTTAAAATTGAGGATAGAGATAATTTATAGAAGACCTTCCTCTTTCCCTGAGGGAGGAGAGGAAGTTTACCTTGACCTGGATAAGCTGAAAGGCCCTTTAGTTTTACGAAGAAGGTTAAAAGGGGATAGGTTCAGGCCCCTGGGAATGAACGGGAGTAAAAAGATCAAAGATTTCTTTATTGACCTTAAAATACCCCGTGAGAAAAGAGATAAAATTCCTCTTCTGGTGAATGGAGAGAGAATTGTTTGGGTAGTAGGCTATTGCCTTGATGACCATTTTAAGATAACCAAAGATACCCGAAAAGTTCTCAAAATAAAGGTGCTTAAAGATGGAAGTTGTTAATAGAGTAGCGGAGATAACGCGTAAGACCCGGGAAACGGAAGTTAAGTTATATTTAAATCTGGATGGAAAAGGAGAATCTGAGGTTAATACGAGTTATCCTTTTCTAAATCATATGCTCTCTTTATTCTCTCTTCATGGGTTTTTTGATTTGAGAGTTATTGCTAAAGGAGATATAGAGGTAGGTTATCATCATTTGGTAGAAGATGTGGGTATATGTCTGGGAGAGGCGATGAAAAAAGCCCTGGGAGAGAAAAAGGGAATAAAGCGTTATGGATATTCCTTTGTTCCTATGGATGAGGTAGTAGTTCAAGTGATTATTGATATTAGTGGACGGCCCCTCCTGGTTTTCAATCTCCCTTCTCAGTTTGAATTAGCTAAGGAATTTTTTCGAGGTTTTTCTTCCTATGGAGGCGTTACTCTTCACATTAATTTAGAGTATGGTCAAGGTTACCATCATATAATGGAAGCTGTATTTAAAGCATTTGCTTTAAGTTTAGACGAAGCTACCAGGATAGATGAGAGGAGAAAAGATATTCCCTCTACCAAAGGAAGGATAGAAATATAGGGAATTTTTTTATGCGAGTGGTAATCCAGAGGGCAAAGGAGGCTTCTTGCTATGTGCAAGGGGAAAGGGTAGGAGCTATCAATAGGGGAGTAGTTATCTTTCTTGGTGTAGAGAGAGAAGATACATCTATACAAGCAGAGTATTTAGTAAAAAAGATAGTAAATCTTCGGATATTTGAGGATTCTACAGGGAAAATGAATCTTTCCCTTCTTCAGATTAAGGGA